>JARRMH010000240.1:0-4578 GCA_037386205.1 Woeseiaceae bacterium
CGATGCCGCCCGTCGCGCCGGCCCAGTGGTCCTGTCGGCCGCAGTCAACAACGGTATTGTTGTAGATCGCGATATGCGCGCGCGGCCCGTCATGGCCCCAGCGCGCGAAGAAGATCCCCGGCGCCGTGCCAGGCTGCGAGCGATCCAGGGACACGCGGTCGAACAAGCATTGCGATTCGGCCCGCACTCGGCCGATACACAGATGAGGGCTGCGGCCTTTTTCTGGCACAGCGGCGATCATGATCGCGGGCTGGATCACCTCGAGCGGGCCAGGGAGATCGATCCGGATCATTGGCTCGTATTGGCCGCCGAGGCGAGCGATCACTTGTCGTCACAAAGACTCGACGAGGCGATCGAAGTCACAACGAAGGCGCTGCGACTCGATCCGCTGAATGCCACGACTCGCCACAATCTCGCGACGATGAATCTGTATGCCGGCCGCTACGAGGCGGCGCTGGCGGAATACGGCAGGATCGGCGACATGTACCCGTCGACTGCAGTATCGCCGGACCAGTCCATGCATATCGTGAAAGCCTTGCTCCTTCTCGGCCGATACGATGAAGCGCTCGGCTGGATCCGTGCCTTGCCGGATGGCCAGCCGCGTACATACGCACTGGCCCTCGTGCTGCATGCCCTCGACGACGCCGCTGACGCCGATCAGGCGCTCGCGGAACTCGAGACCGGAGCCCGCAGTCCCGCCGACCTGCTCGCCGTGGCCGAGGTCCACGCCTACCGCGGCGATCCAGCCCAGAGCGTCGCGTGGCTGCAGAGACTCGCCCCGAGACTTGAATGCGGCGGCGAAGTGATGCCGCGAACCGCTTTCTATTCGCCGTTCATCGCGGGACTGAAACCGGCCTCCAGCACCGCGCTGCGCGAGTGGCGGCGTGATGCCGCCCGACGAATGGCCGAATGTCGCTATTGAGAGCGCAAGCCGGACAATCGCGGACGGCCCAGGAATTTCTTCTCCCGAAGCGCCGTCAGAGTCAGAAGTACGGACAGCTGGCGACGGAGCGGCCATTCGCCACGACGTCGATGATGGGAAAGCCTTCGAAATAGACGGTGGTGTAGGCGAGCAGTTTCTGCCGACCATTGTCCTCGGTGGTGTTGACGATCCCATTCTGAGTCAGCAGCAATCCTGCATAGGGCCCCCCGCTCACCGCGGATTCGGACACCGTCGCCGAGTACAGGATTTTTGGTGATTCGGCATATTGCACCCAGACACCCGGGACGGCCGAACCGAGGTCCGGATACAGGGGATCGAACCAGGTGCCATCGGCATTGAATGAGTAGCAATTCTCGAACACGGTGCCCTCGGGCAGCGTTGGATCGACCGAATATACTACCCTCGCTTCCACCGCGAAGATCCGGTTGGCCAGACCTTCGAAATCCCCGGCGCCGAGATCGGCTGCTGTCGGACCGGCGACTGTCAACGCGGCCAGCGCGGCGAGTGCTTTTGCGCAATTCAGACGTGCAATCATTTTTCTTGCTCCCCCTCTCCTTGCTGTTATTTGCCGATCCACTATCGCGCGCGAGGGAATCGCCAGTCCGTAAATTGCCGTGAAATTTCTGTGAATACTGCGATCCGGCCCCAATTTTCCCGCCGCTGACTCAATGCCGGGACCGGAGCGAGCGGCGGGACCAGACAAACGAGGAGATGTTCAGTCCATCTGTGACAGTTTCGTTATCAATTCGTGAACGCCGCGCGAACTTTCGTCGCTAGGCTCTTCCTCGTTCCGAAACGAATCTCGCATACGAGAGGAGAGTAACGATGAAATCACGATTGACACTTGCCCCGCTGGTACTGCTGCTGGCGCTGTTCGGTCTGAACGTGGCATACGCGGAGGCACCGAATTTCGGTCCGGCGATCTACGGCGACGGCGAAGTCTGGGGTACAAAGGGACTGGCCGAACTGCCAGCGCCGAACGGAAGAAACAATCAGTCGTTCGACAAGCTGTTCATCTTCGTGAACGGTGCCCCTGGACAGCTGGCGGTCGCCGAAGCAGCCCCTCGTAATCCCGCCTTCAACGGCGGGCGCTGGAATGCGCAATCCGTCCTGTGGACGGCGGAGGGGCTCGCTGCCCACGATCCGCTGCCGGTGCTGAAGTCCTATGCCGACATTCAGCTCCATCACAGCCTGGGGCACCTGGCGATTGCGCCGGGTCATCCGCTGGGCGGACCCGACTATTTCGAGTGTCCGCTGCTGCCGGTCCACTGAGATCGGAGAGGCGTCGTTCAGGCAACACACGGCCGCCCGAGGCCGTGTGTTGCCACCTACGTACAGAGCCAACCGGGTGATATCGGCAAAGTCCCTCGATTTCCTTTGTGACATTTCCGCCTGCTTTCCGGTCTCCTCTCGCGTGACTTGCATTTTCGGAGACGGAGGGATGCAGAAACGGATACTGGTAATCGAAGATGAGCGCGATATCGCGGAGTTGATACGCCTGCATCTCGATGACCTGGGACACCGGGTAACGATCACCGCCGATGGCCATAACGGCCTGCGCACCGCTTCCGCCGGTTCATGGGATCTCATCATTCTCGATCTGCGCCTGCCCGGCATCGATGGACTGGAGATCTGCCGTCGTCTGCGCCGGAATTCGGACGCGGTGCCCATATTGATGCTTACCTCGAAGTCATCCGAGCTCGACCGCGTCGTGGGGCTGGAGATCGGCGCCGACGACTATGTCACCAAGCCATTCAGCATTATGGAGCTCATCGCACGCATAAAAGCCATCCTGCGCAGATCCGACTTGGCCCGCCGGGCGGCGTCCGAAGACGAACGCGAACTCCAGTCGGGATGTGTCACCGTCGACCCGGCGACACGCGATGCGACGATACGCGGCGAACCGGTCGAACTGACCGCGAAAGAGTTCGATCTGCTGCATCATTTCGCGAAAAACCCCGGCCGCGTCTTTCGACGCGTCGAACTTCTCGACAGCGTCTGGGGCTACGGGCACGACGGCTATGAACACACCGTGAATTCCCACATCAACCGTCTGCGGGCCAAGATCGAACTCGATCCGTCGCATCCTGAACTGATCGCCACGGTGTGGGGGGTCGGCTACAAGATGAACGTGGTGGCGGACAACCGTGCCGGCGCATGAAGCGGCTTCACTACAAGCTCTCCGCCGCGATGTTCATTATCGTGCTGTTGTTGGGTGCGGCGTTTTTCGCGATCGACCGCTACAGCGTCAGACTCTACTATGAAGAACTGAGCCAGAGACTGAATTCGTCGCTGGCCATGTACGTGGTCGATGCCGGCGCGCTGGTCACGAACGGTGAGGTCAACCGGGCGGCCCTGGGCGAGCTGGCCGGCAAGGCGATGGTCATCAACCCGACAGCGGAAATCTACCTCGTGTCGCCGACCGGAGAGATCCTCGGCCACGCGCTGCCCCCCGGCGACGTCGTCGCGGATCGTATCGAGGTCGAACCGATCCGCGATCTGTTGACCGAGGCGGCACCTCTGCCGATCAAAGGCATGGACCCCCGAAATCCAGGATCACGGAAGATATTCTCTGCGTTCCCGGTCACCGATCCGGGCCGGCCCGATCCCCTGGCCGGCTACCTGTACGTCGTGCTCGGCGGGTCACAGTACGAGGCCGTCGCCGAGCAGGTGTCCGGCAGCGACAGGCAACGCATGGTGGCGGCGGCCATTCTGCTGCTGGTCGTGGCCGCCTTCGGTGCCGGCGCGGTGCTCTTCTCCTACCTGACCAGGCGACTGCGCCAGCTCACCGGCGACGTATCCGCCTTCACGGCGAGCCGCTTCGAATCCGACCTGCCTGTGGCAGCGACCGGCGAACCCCGTGACGAGATCGACCAGTTGCGTGATACGTGCCACTACATGGCACGGACGATCCGGCAACAGTTGACGACGCTGCAAGAAGACGACCGGCTGCGCCGCGAGTTGGTGACCAACATCTCCCACGATCTGCGCACCCCACTTGCCTCGATGCAGGGCTACATAGAGACGCTGATCATAAAGGACGATGCGCTCGACAGTGACACACGCCGGCAGTATCTCGAGATCGCCCGCAAGCACGCCACGCATCTGGGTCGCCTGATCCAGGACCTGTTCGAGCTGGCCATGCTGGATGCGAACGGCATCACGCCGACGTGGGAATGGTTCTCCCTCGTCGAACTGATTCATGACGTGGCGCAGGAGTTCGAGTTGCAGGCCAGGCAGTCAGGGGTTGCGCTGAAAGTGAGCCCTCCGGACGGGGACGTTTGCGTTCACGCCGATATAAAGCTGATCCAGCGAGTTCTGGAGAACCTCGTCGGTAATGCGCTGAAGTACACGCCGGCAGGCGGCACGGTCTCGATTTCGGTCAGGCGCAAGGCAGAGGCGGTCGGTGTCGACGTCGCAGACACGGGACCGGGGATTCGGCAAGAGGCCATCCCCCGCATATTCGACCGCTTCTACAAGGCCGATCAGGACGACGAAGAAGGCAGGGGTTCCATGGGTTTGGGCCTGGCGATCGCCAAGCGGATTCTCGAATTGCACTCGAGCGAGATAAGTGTCGTCAGCGAGGAACGACAAGGCGCCCGGTTCCATTTCGACCTGCCGCTTCAGGCGCGTGC
>JARRMH010000241.1:0-5177 GCA_037386205.1 Woeseiaceae bacterium
GCACACCACGTATCGGAATTCCTCTCATGCTGCTACGCAGTATCACCCAACACGTAAAACAGCAGAACTGGTTTGCCGTATGGGTGGACTTCCTGATAGTTGTTGTTGGTGTATTCGTCGGTCTACAAGCTCAGGAGTGGAGTAATGACCGCGCCGACAGAAAAGCAGAGCGCTCCGCAATTGGCCGCCTTATTGTCGAGTATCAACAGAACCTCGAAATACTCACGGCTGACAAGGAGAAAAGCTTAGCGGCGCTGGCTGCGACCGAAGATTTGCTGGCCATGATTGCTCTAGGAAACTATCCCGAAAACATGGATGAGGGTACCGCACGGACGATTCTGGACTGCCTGCAAAACGCGAAGTTTGTTCCAGCGCTTGGTACTACAAACTCGTTAATGGCCTCAGGTGACCTTAGTTTGATCGGCGACCCGGATATTCAGAAAGCGCTCAGCCAGTGGCCCGTGCTCGCGCAGACGTTGGTCGAGTGGCAGGAAATCGAGCGGCATCACGGAGAGGAACTGATTCTCGACGAAACGTTCGAGTATATTTCCTGGCCTACACTTCTGAGCCTTATTGATGACGGCTGGCAGGCGAGCCCATTGGTCGATGACCTAAAAGGACTATTCTCATCAAAACGCTTCGAGGGTCTGCTTACAAATCGCAGGTACAACACGAGAGCGTCGGTTGGTCGTATTGAGAATCTGGAGTCCGAAACCACTTTGCTCGTGAATCTGCTGAAAGCTCGCTTGTCAGCGATTTCAGAAAACTAGGAAACGCTTCGAAGCGCCAGGCCCACAAAAGCGCAAGCGATTTTCCCGCATCAAGGCTTATGAAACGCTGGCCTCTGTCGGTCATCCTCATCTGCGCATCCAAAAGACGATTCCACGCATCTTATCCGAACATAGACCCAAACGCGGGCCGGTAATTGATTCGGAGTTTGATAATGCGTAGCACATATTGTCACAGCGAAATTCGGATGCGGACGGTTGGCAAATCCATTGGCATTCTTGTTTGCGCCATCCTGGGTTTCCATGTGACTGGCCTTTCGCACGCTGACGAGCCAGCCCGCCCAAAGACTGACTATGCCGAAGTTGTCGCCGCAATCAATGAGAAGATGCGAGCCTACCACTACAATCCAGCCGAGCTGGACACCGCTGAATACCGACGTATTGAGGCGGCGGTTACCGAGTTGGGCGAAATTGCGACATCGGATGAAATATTCCTGAAGGGTTTTCGGGAGATCTGGGAAAATGGCCCGTTCTCGCATGTCACGCTCGGCGTCGCCCAGCAGACGGCCGAGGACCTTGCCGACTACCTGGACACGATGCGCATTGGTGGTGGGGGTGCATTATTGGCCTGGCGGGGCGATGTGGCCGTATTAACCGTAAACACGATGATGGGCCTCGATACGATCGAGGAGATCGATGCCGCGTACGCAGAGATTGCCAAGAGAGAAACCTCGGGACTGATTATTGACCTTCGAGAAAATGGCGGTGGTGCTTTCGCGGTCCGCCCGCTCGTGTCCCATCTACTGACCAAGCCGCTCGACGCGGGAGTATTTATTTCCCAGCCCTGGAACGCTGTGCACCAACGCGAACCGAGTCGAGCCGATATCGAAGCGGTCGATCCCTGGAAGGGTTGGTCGATCAAGTCATTTTGGGCTGATGTTCAAAGCGAACCCGTTACCCGTATCAGTTTCTCGCCCGCGGAGCCTGTATACGATGGGCCAGTTTACGTCCTGACCAGCAAACGCACCGCGAGCGCGGCTGAATTGGCGACTGATGCGCTGAGAAGTGCTCATCGCGTGACTATTGTTGGTGAAAATACGGCGGGTGAGATGCTTTCCCAGAAAATCTACGATGTTCCTGGCGGATTTCATCTGAGCCTGCCGATCGCAGACTATTATTCAGTCGTCAATGGTCGGATAGAAGGTGTCGGAATCAAACCAGACATAGAGGCGGATGCGACCGAGGCATTCGATGTTGCCCTGAAGCAGTTCTAGGAAATCACTGTACTGCCTCTGATGATGTGCCGTAACATCAGTTGACCATTGTCTGCACGCAGGCACAGCGTACCGTGCGACCGTCATTCAGACTTCTTCTAAGGCCAGGCGTAATAGACGCCCTCCGGTCAGATTACAGCGCGCATCAGTTTCGCAATGATGTATTTGGCGGCATCACCGCCGCCGTCGTCGCGTTGCCACTTGCGCTGGCTTTCGGGGTAGCGTCAGGTGCCGGACCGATCGCGGCATTATAAGGAGCCCTAGCCACCGGATTTTTCGCGACGCTTTTCGTCGGAACACCAGTACAGGTGACGGGACCAACAGGCCCGAAGACAGTCGTCATGGGTGCAGTTGTTGCGAGCCACAGCGACAGTCTGCCCGAGGCATTCGCCATCGTAATGCTGGGCGGGCTAATCCAGATGGTGTTTGGGTTTCTGCGTGTCGGACGCTATGTCGCCTATACGCCGGTGTCGGTTGTGTCCGGATTCATGAGCGGCATCGGTGTGATCATAATGCTCATGCAGGCTTTGCCCTTTCTTGGGGTAGAAGCGAGCGCGAACGGCGTCGTCGGCGTCCTGCAAACGCTTCTGGCAATCGATCCGGCGACAATTGATCTTGGCGCCTTGTTGCTGGCCACTGCGATGCTGGCCCTGCTCGTGTTCTGGCCCGCGCGTATCGCGAAGATCATTCCATCGCCGCTCGGTGTACTGGTCGTTGGCACGGGCGTTGCCATATTTGCGCTGCCGGACCTGGCTGTGATTGGCGTCGTTCCCTCGGCGCTGCCGTCTGTAAGCATGCCAGCGATAGATGTCGACCATATCCCCCAATTGTTGCAACCCGCGTTCATTCTTGCATTGTTGGGTTCGATTGACAGCCTGTTGACATCCCTCGTTGCCGATTCATTAACCAAGACGCAACACGACTCCGACAAGGAACTCGTCGGACAAGGGCTCGGCAATCTGGTTGCCGGTCTGGTCGGTGCAATTCCGGGTGCTGGAGCGACTATGCGGACGGTCGTGAACATTCGGGCGGGCGGGCGCACCGCCATTTCGGGGGTTCTGCACTCATTGATCTTGCTTTGCGTTGCGCTGGGCCTGGGCTCGGTTGTCGCACATGTTCCGTATGCGGTGCTGGCTGCAATCCTGATGAAGGTCGGTTGGGACATCATCGACTGGGGCTACTGGAAGCGGCTTCGCCGCGTACCTCGGGATAAGGCAGTGGTGATGCTTGTGACGTTCGGTCTCACCGTTTTCGTTGACCTGATCACAGCGGTTGCTGTCGGCATCATATTCGCGAGTTTCGTGAATGCGCGGTGGCTGGCCGATGAACAACTCAAGGGTCTCAAGCAATCCTTCGGTTCGGACGACGTTGATCTATTGACGATCGAAGAAAGGGCGACATTGCGGCAGGTTCCCGGACGTGTCCTGGTAACGCTGCTGCATGGTTCGTTTTCTTACGCCTCGGCGCGGGAACTGGCACGGCAGGACTTGCAGGCGACAACGGACCTGGATGCCGTTGTCTACGACTTCACGCATTCCGGGTACATTGATCCGAGTGCAGCGCTCGCAATTGACGAAATGGTTGAACTGTCAGTTCGACAGGGTCGGCATGTCTTTCTTTCCGGGCTGCGTGATAGCGCGATGAAAGTGCTTGGTGGCATGGGTGTGCTCGACCGTGTCCCTGTCGAACATCATTTTGAAAATCGCAAAGACGCCATTGAGGCGGCTGTCGAGCATTGTCTGCTTCTCGAATCGCGGACAGAGGTCTCTGAAGATCCGAATCCAAAGTAGCGATTACATCGTTGCGGACGGGGTTGCGACGAATCCTGGAATCAGGACCCCCGCTATTGGCCGGATGCTCGGGCCCGAAACGAGCCTTGCGCTGCCCTGCCGCTTCTGTTCGCTCAGCCCGGTGTCATTGCACCGGCTTGTACCAGATTGGAGATGTGTACGCTCGCTCCTGCGTGGTCATCGGCACCTCTTCCGGCAAGTCGATCTGGAATCGTTGCGCCTCGTAGGCAGTCCAGCGCGGTGTCGGGATCTGGATGACACGAGCGTAATAGGTTGCTGGAAGTGCCGGGTCGAAATCCGGATCCTCCCAGACCGCGATCAGTTCCGGCGCACCGATGGTGTTGGTCCAGGTCGCATTCTCGACATCGACCGTATTGCCGACCGGCGGCAATTTACCGTCCGAACCGGCTTCACGGTCATCCGACCACGCGACGTCATAGACTTTTTCACGCGTCTCCCCGTTCGCGTCGACCCAGCCCTTGACGATCTGGATGCGGTCGAGATTGCCGCCCAGCGGATCCTTGAGCGCCGCAACGTAGAAGGTGGGGCTCTCGCCAGCCGGTCCGCCCGGCAGGTCGGCACCCATCGGAACGCCCTTGTCGTAGCCGACCCAGCCCGGCTCGCGGACGCCGGCGTCCTCCTGGGTGAAGTTCCAGCCGCCGAAAAACCAGACCGTCATGCGCGGCCCGGTCGACGCGTAAGTCTCGCGCCGCATCATCGCGTCCCAGATCGCCTCGCGGGTGTTCTCCACTGTGTAACCCGAGGCGGCCTGCCGCCAGCCGAGGATCTCGCGGCCGTCGAAGGAGAGCACGACGTGTTCCCATCGCGTCGGCGACGGCTCGACCCCTGAATGCTTGCCAAAAAAGTTTTCTTCCTCTACGGCACTCAGAGCCGTGTGCGCGTCGGTGCCGGCGGCAGCCCCTATCCGGAACGGGTTGGCGCCAATGTCCTGCTCCAGCCGGATACCGTTCTTCAGCGCTTCGCGATAGTACTCGTACTGAATCATGTCCGGTGTTTTGGGCGTAAGGTTCAGGTTCCCCTCGTCCCAGGTCTCGTAATCGGCGAACTCATCATCGGGCGATAGTGACGGATGTGCCTCGCCATCGCCCTTGATCTGGGTGACCTCGTAGATCGGTTCGAAGCGCTGGCGGCGCGTCGCGTAGTCTGCATCAAGCGGCTCTTTCGTCGTGTAGGTCTCCAGTGCAAACATGAGCCCGTTGGACAGGTTGCCGTTGTGCGGAATCGCCAGCACCGGAGTACCGGTCTGTTCCTTGAAGTTCGCCATCCAGGCCCAGAGATCCTCCGGGTCGTAACTCTCGAAGGTCGTGAAGGGCAAAACCTTGTCCGCCTCCGTCTTGTCGGCGCGATAGACGACGTTGCGGTGC
>JARRMH010000242.1:0-4534 GCA_037386205.1 Woeseiaceae bacterium
TGGCGCTGGCCGAAGAAGCCTATGTCTGGACGGACGAGAATGGCGTCATCCATTACTCCGACCGCCCGATGCCGGGCGCAAAGCGCATCGAGCTCGCCGAGCCGAACTCGAGCCGGTCACCGGCGCCGAATCGTGATACCGGGGATGCGGCCACTGGCGACGAGGCCGATGACGCCGGCGAAACCGGGGATCCGGCCGCACCGTTCCAGTACGAGAGCCTCGAGGTGGCCTCGCCCGGCGCCGAAGAAACGCTATGGAACATAGAAGGCGTGCTCAATGTCTCCCTGGCGCTCGATCCGCCGCTCCAGCCGGGCCATCAGATTCGCGTGTATTACGACGGCGAACCGCAGATAGTGACGAGCGCCAGCTTTCAGCTGCAGGAAGTATGGCGGGGGGTCCACAATCTTCAGGCGGAGGTTCTGGACGAGACCGGCAACATGATGATCCGCAGCCCGACCAACCGGTTCTACGTGCAGCAGACCAGCGTCCGCCGCTGAAACGTCGCGGTTCGGGCGGCGGCGCGTGTCGCGAAAACGCCGATACGATACTCGACAGCCTGAACTCGGGAATCGTCCTTCTCGATGACAACCTTCTGATCGTCGACCTCAACCCCGGTGCAGAAAATATTCTCGGCATGAGCCGCAAGCGCGCCCGCGGCAAGTCGCTGCTGCGGCTTGTCGATGACGAGCCGGACATGCAGGAAATACTGAGCCGCGTCGCGGTAACGGGCGACCAGTATGCCAACGAGATGCGGCTGGCGCCGACCGAAGTCCACCCGGACGAACGCATCGTCGACTGCCGCGTGTCGCCGATCGATCTCGACGATGCGTTGCTGCTGGTCGAAATCAGCGATGTCACGCGCCGCAACCAGATATCGCGGGAAAATGCGCTGCTTGTTCAGCATGGCGCGGGCCGGCAGATGATTCGCCAGATGGCACATGAGATCAAGAATCCACTCGGCGGCATCCGCGGAGCCGCACAACTGCTCGCACGGCAGCTTGCGGACGCGGAGCTGCGCGAATACACCGACGTCGTGATCAGCGAGACCGATCGGCTGGCAGGCCTCGTCAACACCCTGCTCGGACCCGGCGGCCCACCGAACAAAAAACCGGTCAATCTCCACGAGCTGCTCGAATACGTGGTCCGCATCATCGAGGCTGAAGATCAGAAAAAGGTTTCGATCCGCCGCGACTACGACCCGGGTCTGCCCGAAATCGACCTGGACCGCGACCAGATGGTGCAGGCGTTCCTGAACCTCGTGCGCAATGCGGCTGCGGTCCTCGACGGCCTGGGCACGATCACGTTGCGCAGCCGCGCGGTCAGCAATTTCACTATCGGCAACGTCCGTCACCGGGTGATCGCCTCGATCGAAATAGAGGACGACGGCCCGGGGATTCCCTATGACCTGCAGGATTCAGTTTTTTACCCGCTCGTGACGACCCGGCCCGACGGCACCGGCCTCGGCCTGCCCACGGCCCAGGAACTGATCAACCGGCATGGCGGCCTGATCGAATTCGACAGCCGGCCGGGTCGAACCATTTTCTATATCCGCATCCCGATAGACCAGGACGTCGGCAATGGCTAGGCACCCGCTCGACGTCTGGGTCGTGGACGATGACCAGTCCGTCAGGTGGGTGCTGGAAAAGGCGCTCAACCAGGCCGATATGCAGGCGCGCAGCTTCGAGCGCGCCGAGCACCTGCTCGAGGCGCTCGACGACAACCTGCCGGATGTCCTGATTACCGACGTCCGGATGCCGGGCATGAGCGGCATCGCGCTCCTCGAGCGCCTGCGCTCCGATTGCCCCGATTTGCCGATCATCGTCATCACGGCACACTCCGACCTCGAGAACGCGGTCGCCGCCTACAAGGGTGGGGCCTTCGAGTACCTGCCGAAGCCGTTCGACATCGACGAGGCGATCGAGCTAGTCCACAAGGCTGCCCGCATCAATGGCGCCGACGACGGTGCGCGGCCGGCCGCTAGCGATATGGCGTCGATGATCGGCCAGGCGCCGGCGATGCAGGAGGTCTTCCGGTCCATCGGTCGCCTCGCCGGCTCGAGCATGACCGTTCTGATCACGGGCGAGTCGGGTACCGGCAAGGAACTCGTGGCGCGGGCATTGCACGACCACAGCCCGCGGGCGCACCAGCCGTTCGTCGCGCTGAACACGTCGGCAATCGCCTCCGAATTGCTCGAATCCGAACTGTTCGGCCACGAGAAAGGTGCATTTACGGGCGCTGAGGCCCGGCGTATCGGCCGCTTCGAGCAAGCCAATGGCGGCACACTGTTTCTCGACGAGATCGGCGACATGTCTCCGGCGCTGCAGACACGGTTGCTACGCGTTCTCGCCGAGAGCGAGTTCTACCGCGTCGGCGGGCAGGTCCCGATCAAAGTCGACGTCCGTGTGATCGCCGCAACCAACCAGGACCTTGCCCGGGCGGTCAAGGAGTCGCGTTTTCGTGAGGATCTCTATCACCGCCTGAACGTGATCCGCATCAACACGCCCCCGCTCCGCCACCGGCGCGAGGATATTCCGGCATTGCTGCAGCACTACCTCGCGGAGGCCGGCGAGGAACTCAATTCCCCGGCCAAGTCCGTCGACGCGGAGGCCATGGAAACGCTGCGCGCCTTCGACTGGCCCGGCAACGTGCGCCAGCTTGTCAACGCGGCGCGCAGGCTGACCGTAACCGCGCCCGGCAAAGTGATTACCGCGCAGGACATCCCGGCGGACCTCGGCGGAACCGATTCCGCCGGGCAGGGTGCGCGCGAGTGGACCCGCATGCTGGCGAGCTGGGTGGACCGTCAGCAAAAGCGTACGGGCAAGCCATTGCTCGACGCGGCGCTGCCGGAGTTCGAGAAGACGCTGATCGAACTCGCCCTGTCACGGACCAACGGTCACCGCCAGGAGGCAGCCAAGCTGCTCGGTTGGGGCCGCAACACGCTGACTCGTAAAATGAAGGCTCTGCACATCGACTGAGCGCTGCCCGCCGCATGTTCTTTGTCATCCTGTTCGAACCCGAAATTCCGCCGAACACGGGCAACATCATGCGCCTGTGCGCCAACACCGGGGCGGCCCTGCATCTGGTCGAGCCGCTCGGTTTCGATCTCGAGGAAAAGAAACTGCGACGCGCCGGCCTCGATTATCGCGAGTTCGTCGACGTGCAGACGCATGCATCCCTCGATGCCTGTCTCGAAGCGCTGGACTGGCCGCGACTATTCGCCCTGTCGACGCGCAATTCGTTGCGGTACGACCAGGCAATGTATCGCGAGGGGGATGCGTTCCTGTTCGGCCCCGAAACCCGCGGTCTGCCGATGGAAGTTCTCAACGGACTGCCGCCCGAACAGCGGCTGCGATTGCCGATGCGCTCGGGCAATCGCAGCCTGAACCTGTCGAACGCGGCCGCCATCGTTGTGTACGAAGCCTGGCGGCAGCAGGGCTTTGCCGGGGGCAGCTAGGCCGGTTCGATGTTGCTGTTGAGCCGGAACAGGTTTCCGGGGTCGAACCGGCCCTTGACCTGCCGCAGCCGGTCGTAGTTGGGTCCGAAGTTGCGCGCCACGCGCGCGTCGCCCTCCTGCTCGATGTTGTCGTAGTGACCGAGGGAATATTTCTCGAGGGCCGCGTGCCAGTTGCGGCACATCTGCTTGCCTTCTTCGTCCTGCTCCGGGTCCATCCAGCCGGTGAAGAACACGAGCATGGTCGCGACATCGCGATGCGGGAAGGCCGTGTCCGTCGGGCCGGCGTCACCGACCGCCCCGCCACACGTGTGGGTGAAGATCGCGGCGCGCGGGTCGGCGATGAACGAATCGATCAGGTCGTCGACCAGGTCCTGGCTGAATTCGCCGACCATCGCGTTCTTCGCATACGACCGGATACCGTGGCCGACCGTCGCATCCTCGTGCGTCTGCAGGACTTTGTAGTCCTGCACGACGAGGCCGTCCACGGCCGGCTTGCCGATGGCCCGCAGTGGCGCCAGTTCTTTCTCGCCTTGGACCGGATCCCCGTTGTAGACGACCTCCATTGCGATCACCTGGCCGAGTTCGGGATGCGTCATCATCGCCGGTCCGGTGTACAGCTCACGAGACAGGCCGCCCTGCCAGTCTGCGTAGAATTCGAGCACCTCGCGGGCCTGGTCCATCGGCCAGACGATCAGGCCCGAGAGGACGTTGCGATCGAACGGATAGAGCCGGTACTTGAACCGGCTGACCGTGCCGAAGTTGCCGCCACCGCCCCGAATCGC
This sequence comes from Woeseiaceae bacterium, assembly GCA_037386205.1. Lineage (GTDB taxonomy): Bacteria > Pseudomonadota > Gammaproteobacteria > Steroidobacterales > Woeseiaceae > UBA1847. The sequence continues at coordinate 4,237 of JARRMH010000242.1, forward strand.
CCAGAAGAGGTCGGGCTCTTCGTCGGCGGACACTACGCGTACCTGGCCGTCCGCCGTCACGATTTCCGCAGCCAGCAGGTTGTCGATCGTCAGACCGTATTTGCGGTTGAGGCGACCGAAACCGCCGCCGAGCGTATAACCGCCGACCCCTGTATGCGAGACGACTCCGCCGGTCGTAACAAGACCCTGCGCCAGCGTGGCATCGTCGAGATTACCGAGCAACGCGCCGCCGTCGCACCACGCCGTTTGCGCCGCGGCATCGACGTCGACGTTGATCATTTCGGCCAGGTCGAGCATG
>JARRMH010000243.1:0-7173 GCA_037386205.1 Woeseiaceae bacterium
GCGGACGAAACTAAATACAATCCATGCATCGGCTCGAACTCCTCGAAGGGGCGCGCAGCGCGGTCTACATGACCACACAATTGAGCATCGAGATTAAATTCCTGGGTTATTGTTATCGTTTCAGGAGCCTGATCATAGTGATTCGCCAGCGGCGGATAAGGCCCCGCCTGCTCAATGACGAAACGAAAATACCGGTCCACGACCGGCACCGTTGAGGATTTCACAACGGATATGTCATCAACCGACCCGTCGCGAAGGATGACTGGGGCTATGGTGACGGGAATATAGCAGTTGACGTGCACGTCCCTGTTCAGCCGGGCAATGTTGAGGCGGTTCAGGTTGGCAAATTCGGTAACCTTCTCCACGAACGCCTGTTGATAGGTCAGCGAATCGGCGCTGGCCGAAACCGACAGGACACCAAGAAGAGCGACAGCCAATAGAACCCGAACAGCAGTGTTCATAGGTGAGGCTGTGGGGCAAAAGACTCGAACAGTTCCCTGTGGCCGCGCACCATCCGCTCGGTCTCCTCGGGGTCGACGTCCCTGCTCCAGTCCCCTCGCTTGAATATCCCGCCCAGCAGCAGAACGTCGCCGCGCGGGAACATGTGCAGAAACCCGGTCGCACCGGCGGGGCCGCCGCGGTCATGTAGTCGACGGCCGGATCGGGTGGTAGATAGACGAGCTGGCCTTTCGCAGGGATCAGCCCGGCATCCTCGAACAGTGCCGCGGCACCGAGGCCCGTGCAGTTGAAGACGACGTTCTCCCGCAAAGACAATACGGCCTCCCGGTCCTCGAAATCGCGGATCACGAGGCCCCCGCCCGCGAGCTGGAAATCGGCCGTCAGCTGGCGCAACAAGGTACCCGGATCGATCTGCATCGTTACCATGCGTCTCGCGTACCGGTTACCAAACGGATGCTCCCCCGGCGCAAGGTCGCCCTGGTAGGCAAAAAGATCGGCGTAGCTCTCGCGGCGTGGTTCGCCCGGTGGCGAATGGAACAGGTGATACGCCTCCAGCCAGCGGATACCGTACTTCGCACCCGTAAGGTTCGTGTACGCGTGATGGGATACCCGGGCCGCCCAGTCGAGCCGTGCGAGGAACGCAGCGTCCACCTGGCTTCTGTCGTGCGTCGAGAACGGCCCCCACTCCCCTGCCGCGACATTCGACGTCGTATGCCGGTACACATCGCGCGTGTAGATCGTCACGGGCCACCCGGCGTCCTGCAGCAGTCGCGCCGTGCACAGCCCCATGATGCCGCTACCAATCACCGCAACCGGTTCCGGCCTCAAGTCAGCTACCTCGCGTACTGCGAGGGCGGAGGAACCCCAGCCGAGACTCAGGCCGCCGCCGCCGTGGCCGTAATTGTGGACCACGGTCGTGTCGTCGAATCGTTCGCGCTCTACCCGAAAACCTTCGCGACGATAAGGCCTGTGCCCGACGATGACGCGGATCACGTCATCCATCGATATGCGTGGCGCCGCCCACGGTTTGCGTGAATACGCACGGGGATAATCGGGTTGCGACGTGCTGACAGTCGGCGCGCAGCCTGCGGCAGTCAACACCGCGCCGGCACCCAGTGCACTGAGGACGCGCCGCCTGGCCAGGAATACATCACTTCCCATAAGTCTTCCTCCGAGCCTCAAGTGCGCCCGTGCCCACAGTCCACTTGCTGTTTCATGGCCGCCTCCATTCTACAGTGCGGCGGTGGGGATGGCAGTGCGCGTAACCTGAGCACGAATTGTGTACATTAGGCGCTGCAGGTCAGGCGCCGGGGCGCGCCCTACTCGAAAAGGAATCGCTGTTGACGAATCATGCGGATCAACGTTTCTCGACCCGCCTCGGGTTGCTCTTGTCGGTGCTCGGGATTGCGGTTGGTACCGGCAACATCTGGCGCTTCCCGCGCATCGCCGCCCAGAACGCCGGCGATGATGGCGCCGGCGCGTTCCTCGTCGCGTGGCTCGTGTTCCTGTTCGTCTGGAGCATACCCCTGATCATCGCCGAGTATGCGCTCGGACGTCAGGGCCGCATGGGCGTCGTCGGCACCTTCGCACGCATCGCGGGACGGCGCTTTGCGTGGATGGGGGCTTTCGTCGGCTTCGTGGCTACCGCCATCATGTTCTATTACTCGGTCGTCGCCGGGTGGTGCATGTACTACCTGTTCAAGATGACGACTGCCCCCCTGCCGCTGAGTACCGGGACCGCGCTCGGCGTCTGGGACACATTCCAGGGCAGCGGATTCCCGGTCGCCTTCCATGCGCTTGCGATGGGACTCGGTGGCCTGGTCGTCTGGAACGGAATCCGCTCCATCGAGCGCGCCAACCTGGTGCTGATCCCGGCCCTGCTGCTGATCGTGCTGATCTCGGTGGCCCGCACGCTGACACTGGACGGCGCATCCGAGGGTATCCGGTTCCTGTTCACACCCGACTGGTCCACACTGACCCGGCCGCAGATCTGGCTCGAGGCGCTGACGCAGAACGCCTGGGACACCGGTGCCGGGTGGGGGCTTATTCTGACCTACGGCGCCTACATGCAGAGCCGCCATGGCGTCGTGAAAAACGCCGTCATGACCGGCATCGGCAACAACACGGTGTCGCTGCTCGCCGCGATCATTATTTTCGGCACCGTTTTCGCGGTGCTCGGCGCCGATATGAGCAAGGCCGAGGTCCTCGACATCATGAAGACGAGCGGCCCCGCGGCCACCGGCCTGACGTTTATCTGGATGCCACAACTGTTTGCCCGTATGCCGGCCGGCAGCCTGTTTGCGGCGCTGTTTTTTCTCGGCCTGTCGTTTGCCGCCTTCAGTTCCCTCATTGCCATGATCAAACTGAGCACGCGCATCCTCATCGACTTCGGCGTCGCCCAGCGCCAGGCCATCGTTGGCGTCTGCCTGGTGGGCTTCGTTCTCGGCATTCCGTCTGCGATCAATCTCGATTTCTTCGCTAACCAGGATTTCGTCTGGGGAGTTGCGCTGATGATCTCCGGTGCGTTCATCGCCTTCGCGGTCATCCGCCACGGCGCCACGCAGTTTCGTGCCGAATGCATCGACCATCAGCCGGATGACTGGAACGCGGGGCGATCCTGGGACACGGCGATTCGCTTCGTGATCCCGGTACTCGCCATCGTGCTCCTCGGCTGGTGGCTCTACCAGGCAGGCAGCGTTTATGCGCCGGATCGCTGGTTCGACCCGTTCGATCCGTTCAGCATCATGACCTGCCTCGCGCAATGGGGCATCGCGCTGGCCGTGTTCATCGCGCTCAATCGCTGGATGGCCCGCCGGACGCTGGGTGCGAGCGATTCGAACGACTGAATCGCCGGGGTGTATAATGATCCGCAGTCCGAATGGTCACAAGGCACTCGAATACGATCGATGCCGGTGCCGCAAGGACCGGCAGCACGGCGCGGGCAGCGACGCTGCAGAAACTGCTCGAACCGACCGGCGTTCACCTCAACGGCAAGCGCCCGTGGGACGTGCGCATCCGTGATCCCCGAGCGATCGACCAGATTCTGAGGCGCGGCTCGCTGGGCGCGGGCGAAGCCTACATGCGCGGGTGGTGGGACGCGCAGGCACTCGACGAGTGCATCCGCCGTATCGTCGCCACGCGCCTCGATCGCCGCATGCGATCGTGGCGTTCCCTCGGCCTCCTGTTGCGCGCCTGGTTGTCGAATCCGCAGCGCGTCTCGCACGCCTTCGACATCGGCGATGCCCATTACGATCTCGGCAACGACCTGTTCCAGGCAATGCTCGACCGGCGCCTCGTCTACAGCTGCGCTTACTGGCGCAACGCAGAAAGTCTCGATGCTGCGCAGGAACACAAGCTGGACCTGATTTGTCGCAAACTCGGGCTCCAGCCGGGCCAGCGGCTGCTCGATATCGGCTGCGGCTGGGGCAGCCTGTGCCGCTACGCGGCCGAGAACTACGGTGTGCAGGCAACAGGTATTACCGTGTCCGAACAGCAACAGCGGCTCGCCCGGACGCTGTGTGCGGGCCTGCCTGTCGAGATTCGCCTGCAGGACTACCGGGATCTCGACGAGACGTTCGATCACGTAGCCTCCGTCGGGATGTTCGAGCACGTCGGCGCCGGTAACTACGATGCGATATTCGACACGGTGCGGCGTTCGCTGCGCCCGGGCGGGCTGTTCCTGTTGCACACGATCGGCAGCAACATCAGCGTTCGCTCTGCCGACCCGTGGATCGAGCGATACATTTTCCCGCGCGGGCACCTGCCGTCGCTGCGCCAGTTGGCCGCAGCCGCCGAAGACAAGTTCGTGATCGAGGATCTGCATAACTTCGGCGCCGACTACGACAGGACGCTCATGGCCTGGTTCCGCAACTTCCACGCCGCGTGGGATGAGCTGAGCAGCACGTACAGCGAGACGTTCTACCGGATGTGGAAGTTCTACCTGCTGTCCTGCGCCGGCGCGTTTCGCGCGCGCACCATCCAGCTGTGGCAACTGGTGCTGTCCGCCGACGGAGTCCCCGGCGGGTACCGTCGCATAGCCGACTGACGAATCGCCCGCGCTGATACGAGAATTTTGATAGCGTTACGGCCGTCCGTACAGGAGAGGCCGCAACATGGGATGGCACAGGCACTCGACGCGAGTCGTCTACGAAAACAACTGGATAGTCGTTCGCGAGGACGAGGTCACCAATCCGGGCGGTGGCCACAATTTGTACGGCCACGTCCATTTCAGGAACGTCGCTGTTGCGATCCTGCCGCTCGACGAGGATGGCTGCACCCATCTCGTCGGCCAGAGCCGCTACACGCTCAATGAGCATTCCTGGGAGCTCCCGATGGGCGGCGCGCCACTCGGCGAGGACCCGCTCGAGGCCGCCAAGCGCGAACTGAAAGAAGAGACGGGGCTGTCGGCCAGCCACTGGCGCGAAGTGCTGCGCCTGCACCTCAGCAACTCGATCACCGACGAACTCGGCATCGCTTACGTGGCGACGGGCCTCACATCGGGCGAACGCCAACTCGAGGAAACCGAGGACATCGTAGTACGCACCCTGCCACTCGAAGACGCCGTGCAGATGGCACTCGACGGTGAGATCACTGACGCCATGAGTGTCGCGACGTTGCTGCGAGCCGCGCTTACCGATTCATCGCGAGCGGGAGGCCGCCGCTGGTCAGCACGAGGCGATGGAATTCCTTGAGGTCGAATGCCTCGCCCAGCGTCTCTCGCGCGCGCTCCCGCGCGCCCAGGATGCGCAGCATCCCAACCATGTAGGCGGTCGCCTGCCCCGGTGCCACGCTGTAACGGGCCACGGCGTTTTCCGATTCCGCACGCGACCAGCCGACAGTGTCGATATTGAACTGGACCGCCTGTTCGAACGTCCATCCGAGGCTGTGAATGCCGGTGTCGATGACGAGGCGTGCGGCGCGCAGCGCCTCGTATTGCAGCCGCCCCAGGTTGCCGTAGGGATCATTCTCGTACCAGCCCAGCTCCCAGGCGAGTCGCTCGGCATAGAGTGCCCACCCTTCGACGAAGGCCGTGAACCGGATCGTCCGGCGGAATGCGGGGCCGCCCTCGATGTCCATCGCAATCGCGACCTGGGTGTGATGCCCGGGGATCGCCTCGTGATAGGTCAGCGACGGCATCCGGTACCAGGGTTCATCGAAGCGAGTACTGGCATAGAACGCACCCGGGCGCGAACCGTCGAACGACGGGGCGATATAGAAGCCGCCGTAGTCGTCCTCGGCAACGACGACATTCGCGGACGGAAAGATATCAAAAGCCTGGTCGAGTTCGAGTTCGGCCGCCTCGATTATCGCCTCGTAGGTCGTTTTCACATCGGCTGCGGGAATGACGCCGCTGTCCTGCACCACGCGCTGAAACAGCTGCGGCAGGGTCTCGCCCTGCGGATAACCGAGTTCGTCGAATATGGCGTGCATCTCCGCATGGACGCGCTGCAAGTGGTCGAGGCCGAGCTGGTGAATCTCCGCCGCCGTCAGGTCCGTGGTCGTACGATGGCGAAGCATGTATGCATAGAACTCGTCGCCCCGCGGATACTGGGCCACCCCGATTTCCGACGGTGCCCGGCTGCGCAGCTGCTCCAGTTTGTTGCGCAGCGCACGATAGGCCGGAATGACGTGGTCGCGCGTCGCCGCCAGTGCAGCATCGCGGAGCGCATCGCGCTCGGTCGCGCCAAGGCCCGGGACGTCATCGAGCTTGTCCCGGAACGCCGTGTAATACGACACCGTGGACGGCGCCGCATCCGCGATCTGGTTGATCCCGTAAAGAGACCAGTCGAGCGTCAGCCGCGGTTCGACGATGCCGGCACCACTTTGCAGATCCAGGAATGCAATCAGGTCATCGAACTTGCGCGGCACGTCACGCAAACGGGTGATGTAGTCCTCCGCGTCGGCAGCCGTGCGCAGCGGATGAACCTCGGTGAAAAACGTTTCCGTGCCTGTGTGCTCGCCCATGAAATTGTAGGCGGCAACAAACGGATAGTAGAGAAACGTCTGCGCATCGACCGCGTCCTCGAGATACCACTCGTAGAAATCGTAGGTAAGCCTGTCCGCTGCGCCGAGGCCCGACCGGTCGTAGCTTCGAAGCGCATCGAGCACGACTTCGTACATCGCGAACGTCTCGCCACGGGAGGCTGCAGATATGTTGTCGAGCCGGACCTCGTCGAGAGAATATACAGCGGCCAGCGTCTGCCCGACCATGGTCTCGGGTGATCGATAGAGCAGCGCTTCGTACGACGTTGCGTAGAACTCGTCGAGCGTGAGTCCCTGCAACGCCCGAGACAGGGTCTCGGCGGGCGTCGGACCGGACGCTGGCGGTGGCGCGTTCGTGTCGGGGCCCGCTCCACCGCCACCGCACGAAATAAGAAAAAGCGCCACCCACAGCGCATTGAATGGTCTTCGCAGCATGTGATCTTCCCCTGCCCCGTCCTGTTAGGTTCAGACCGCTCGTCTGGACCGTGGTTCCGCCCGCTGCACCTGCATCAAAACGTCCAGACGATCCCCAGTGACGGCACGAGAGGTAGCCAGTGAGCCGTGCGCACCGCAAGCTGGCCGTCCTCGTCGAGCGAGTATTCCGTGCAACAGGGATTGGCCCGATTGAGCACGTTCGTGATGTCGAGATACGCCGTGAGGTCGCCTCGTCGCACCTCGAAGTCCACGTCCTGAAACTTCAGACGGTCCGCACCGGCCGGTCCGGACAATCCC
>JARRMH010000244.1:0-4515 GCA_037386205.1 Woeseiaceae bacterium
ATTGAACATCCTTTTTTCCTGAGTGGCGGGATCGGCGAAGCACATTGTGAAAAACTCCTGGGTTTTGTACGGAGCCCCCAGAGCCGGCATTGCCATGCCCTTGATGTGAACAGCGCCTTTGAAACCCGGCCCGGGGAGAAGGACACAGAGGCCCTGAAACGGTTCCGCCAGTGCGGGTTCTGGAAGGATATGGAAACGGATTAAAAGTTGAAAAATGAGTAAGGAAGCACCAATGAAAAGCTATCATGCCGATAAGGATGGTTTTTACGGCCCTTTTGGGGGAGCGTTCATCCCGGAAATGCTCTACCCGAATGTGGCAGAGCTCAGGAGCAACTACCTCCGAATCATGGAGAGCTCGGATTTCCAGAAGGAATTTCGAAAGTTGCTCCGGGATTACGTCGGGAGGCCAACCCCCCTGTACCATGCCAGGCGGCTTTCAGAAAAATACGGCTGCCGCATCTATCTGAAACGGGAGGACCTCTGCCATACAGGTGCTCACAAGGTCAACAATACCATCGGGCAGATCCTGCTGGCGATTGTCGCCGGCGGTCTGGCGTTTGCGGTCATCGGCCACTTCCACCTCAGACTGTTCGGTGTGTCGCCCTTCTAGCTAGTCGCGGCGACAGAGTACGAGTATGGTAGTGAATGAACTTATGCAACAATGACCAGGGTAGCTTGAACTACCGCATCTGGCCCGGGGGTCACATATGCAGTCCACTCTGCTGATTTTGGCCGCGGCCTTGTTGGTGATCTGGTTGTTCCTCAGGCGGCGCGCCGGTACCCGAGAGGAGCAGCAACCACCCGCCCCAAAAAAGGCCGAAAACACGGCATTTCATGCCGTTTCAATCAAGTTTGGCAAAGACGCGTGTGCTGCCGCCAAGGCCACGACCGGGCAACGATTCCTGGCGAAAGAAGCGCCCCCCCTGCCCTTGCCGGACTGCGACGCCCGGCTTTGCGAGTGCCATTACCGACATCACAAGGACCGGCGTGCCGGGTCGGATCGGCGCAACCCGTTCGGGTCCAGCGGGTTGAGTGGCGCCACCGGCCGGTACGACAAGGAAAGACGCCAGAGGCCCGACCGCCGCAAAGGCGCCGACCCTCACTGAGCAGCGTCGACCCGCTGTCGTATCGGTGAGCGGCTCAGTAGCCCGAGCTGGCTCGTGCCTGGTAGTTATCGAGTTCGGCCTGGTGGCGCGCCCGCTCTTCGTAGAGCCCCTGGATTTCGGCCTCGAGTTGACCGGTGCGTTCCGACAGATCCTTGAGATCCGCCAGTAACAGGATTCTGTCTTCCATCGTCGTGGTCGGGTCGATCAGCGCAGCTTCCTTGGCTCGAACCGAGTTGTGCACATTCTCCAGTTCCTGCTCCTTCGCATAGATACCCGAGTTCGCGCGATTGACGTTCGAGCGCAGGGTGTACAGGTGATAACCCTCGTTATAGGCATCGAGGAAATCGGGTTCCAGATCGATGCTGCACACGCCGTAGTAACGACCGCCCCTCACGCCCACGTCGTACCCCCGACCAGGCTGGCAATACTCGACGAGGCCCTTTTCGCGGCCGGCCTGGTAAGCGCCGAAATCGGCCGTGATACCGTGCTTGGCACAGGCCTTGCGGTGCCTCGAGAAGCTCTCGGCGGTGTAACCGCGGGCGCCGTCTTCGTAGCCGACCGCCGACCAGTCCGTCGCCATGCACTCCTCGTCACTCATCCCCGCGCAGCCCGTCACGACGAGTAACGCGAGCACCAGACCGCTGATTTTCAATTTCGGGTTCATACCGACCTCCAGTCGCCTGTCCTTGCAGACATAATCCGGAAGCTACCGATTAGCCCCGGGGCCTGCTGTGATGACATTCACAGATACGCCCCAGCGCCTGAACAGATGCTGAAAAACAAGGGATTGGGCACGGGCATTACGTCTCATTGTGACCTGTATCACAGTGCGTGCAGCGTCCCGGGTCTAATCTCGCCGTATGAACATCGAAGCGATAAGCGGAGCTGCAACCGTGGCGCTGACCAGCACGATCCTGTTTCTGCTGATCGCAAAATCATGGCACGCACTCAGCCGAACGATCGGCTCGACCCCGAGCTTTGCCGACAGCATCATGCATGAGGCTGCCCAGCGCTTCCGCGACGAACTGGATCGTATTTCCGGTTCGCAGGCGATTTACCTCGCCGGCACGCTCGTGTTTGTCGTGTTGTTTGCATCGGCCTACGTGCTGCAGGCCCAGAACCTGTTCGCGGGCTATCCGTCCTGGCAACTCTGGTTACAGACCGGCTTTCTCCTGATGGCTGCGCTGGTCGCGGGATGGCGACTCAGTCGAACCGTCTTCGCGTATCGCCAGGTGCGCTTCATGCGCGATGCTAACGTGGCGGTCGGGCACCAGCTCCAGAAAATCTCGACCGGTGCAAACCGGATCTTCCATGACGTCCGGACCAGTGCCGGCATCGTCGACCATGTGCTGGTCGGCCGCACCGGCATCTATGCGATCAATGTCGTTCCGCGACGCGGCCGCAGGAACGGCAGCGCAGTCCTCAAAGACAGCTACCTGTCATTCTCCGATTCCGACGACCGCACCCCGATCGTCGATATCACGGCGAGCACAGCACGGCTGGAAAAAGAAGTCGGCCAGCTTCTCGGCCACAGGATCCGCGTTCGCTCGGTCATCGCGGTTCCCGGGTGGAACATCGGCGAGCAGGCCAGTCAGAACCACCTTCTGGTCAACGAACGCACCATCCCGATGCTGCGCGGGTGGCGCGACCAGTCGGATTACCTGATGGACGAGGACGTCGAGGCGCTGCAGGAAGAACTAACTACGCGCTGTCGCCGCAAGTAGCTGCTCCCGGGCTTCCGTAAACCGGGTTGCCGCCCTCGCGAGATAGTCGCGCGCTTCCTCATCGTAGCCATCCGCTGACGCCGACCACACGCGGTTGATGTAGCGCTCACCCGCAGCGAAACTGCTCATGATATCTGCATAGGTCTGCAGTCCGAACAGGTGAACCATGCTTTCGCGAGCGTCCGCGAACCGGCGCAAATCCGTGCGCAGGCGCAAATCGATCGCTTCGCGCAGTTCCGCACCCTGCGCCGCAGAGCCGGACACGATGTCGCCGAGATCGCGCACGATATTATCGATCGATTCACGGAGTTCGCCCTTGTTCAATTCCAGTACTTCGTCGGAGCGAGCATGTGCCGCGGCCTGGCGCTTGTACAGGAACAGCCCAAGCACCGCGGCGGCGGCCGCCACGGCAAACAACGGCCAGTTTACGTTCTCGACATCGAGGGCCGTCGCGTAAGCGCCGGCAAGAAATCCGGCAACCAGCAGAAGAAATGCGATCTGTTTCATGTGCGGGCTCCTACGATGTCAGGACGATGTGCAGAGCATCACCGACGCCGACGAGCGCCTCGCCGACGATCAGGCCGGCCGCCAGCGGGATTCCGACCTCCTCGCTCCAGGTCTTGCCCTTGAACCGGTCGGCAAGCTCGCGCCCGAGCGTACCGAGAGAATAGGTCAGCACGATATTGAAAGGCAGATAGAAGCCGAGACCCACGGTGATGCCGAGACCACCCATGACCGCCGAGAGAATGCCGCCGAGCACGGCCCCCGCGAGATACTTCTGGGTCGGCACATCGCCGCCCATGATCCCGTCGATCGTACTGGCCAGCGCCTGAGCCTGCGGCGCCGGTAGCTTTTCACTGCCGAGCCCGTGTGACTCGTTGAGGACGAAGATCACGCCGATGACGACGATTGGGCCGAGCCACGCGCCGGCAAACTGCCCGATCTGCTGCATGCGCGGCGTCGCGCCGACGAGATAACCGGTCTTGAGGTCCAGCATCAGGTCGGTGGCCTGGGACATCGCAACACACATGGCTGCACCAACCATCAGGGCGGCAATGATCGAATCCTCGCGCCCCATGCCGAACGCCTGCGTCAAAACGATCAGCAGCGTAATGCCGACGAGCGTCATGCCCGACAGCGGCGACCAGTTGGTGCGGCCGATCGCCTCGGAGAGGATGATGCCGGCCATCCAGACCCAGAGTGTTCCGAGCAGAGCCAGGCCGATACCGCGGCCGAGCCCGATCGTGTCGACCGACTTGACCGCCATGAAGCTCAGCAGGATCGCGGCGCCAATGATCGCAAAGTAAAGCAGCTTGATCGGCATCTCGTCTTTCGACGCGCCGGTCTCGACTTGCGATGCTTTCTGCATCGACTTGATTGCGCTGAGGATCAACGGAAATGCCAGTATCACGCCCATGATGGCGCCGCCGATCAGCATGCCGATGCCCAGGGGACGGAACAACTCGAGGCGCAGCGGACCGGGCGTATTGATCACGTTCCCGGCCGCATCCATCGGGAACGATCCGGTTGCGGCGAGCATTGGCGACAGGAACCAGTAGGCGACGAAGCCGCCGATGATGAACGCGATACCGCCGCGGCCCGCGATGAAACCGACGCCGATCGTCATGAGCGACAGGTACCAGATGCCGTTCATGTACTCCGGCAACCCGATCAAAGCGCCGATA
>JARRMH010000245.1:0-4482 GCA_037386205.1 Woeseiaceae bacterium
TACGCGGTGCCGGAGATCGCCGAACGCATGACCGCGCGCATTTCGGAGATCGAGATTCAGTACGTGCGCCTGCCGATGACCGTGATCATCAAGGATGGCTGACGCCGTGTTGCCGGACTCGAGCGATGCGCGGGCCTTGCGCCAGATTCTCGAGGTAACCCGCAAACTGGCGGCGCCGTTCGACCTCGATACGATGCTGGCCGAGGTCGTGAACGCCTCCCGTGAAGTCCTCAACGCCGATCGTGGCACCGTGTTCCTCTACGACGAGGACAACGACGAACTGGTCGTCCGCGTCGGCACGGAGCTGGACCACATTCGTATCCCGGCCGATAAAGGCATTGTCGGCGAGTCCGCGCAGACACGTGAGCTGATCAACGTGCCGGATTGCTATGCCGACCCGCGCTTCAATCGCGAAATCGACAAGCAGACCGGCTTTCGTTCGCGGTGCATGCTGACCATCCCGCTGATCGGCTACGAGGAGTCCCTGGTCGGCGTATTGCAGATACTGAACAAGAACGACGGCATATTCGACGCGCGCGATGAATACGTTGCCCAGGCCCTGGCAGCGCAGGCAGCCGTCGTAATCCATCGTGCGAAGGTGACCGAACAGATCATCGCGTCGGAGCGGCTCGGACAGGAAATCTCGGTTGCCCGGGACGTCCAGATGGGCACGCTGCCAAAGAACATGCCCGACATTCCGGGTTATGAGTTCGGCGGCGCATTCATGCCCACCGACCAGACCGGCGGCGATCTGTACGACTTCATACCGCTGGGCAACAACCGCCTGTTCATGCTCATGGGCGATGCCACGGGCCACGGTATCGGACCTGCGCTGAGCGCAACCCAGGTGCGGGCGATGCTGCGTGTCGCTCTGCGCCTGCAGTCCAGCCTCGACGATGCCTTCATCCACATCAACGACCAGCTGTGTGAAGACCTGCCCGACGATCGTTTTGTCACCGGCTTCTTCGGCCTGCTCGATGCAAATACGCATACCGTCCGATTTCACTCCGGCGGCCAGGGGCCGATCATGCACTACCAGGCGGACATGGGTGAGTTCGACTGGCACCCGGCGACGACCTTCCCGCTCGGTTACATGCCACATGCCGCGCTCGACGAGCCGCACGCAGCCGAACTCGACCCGGGCGACGTTCTGGGCCTGATTTCCGACGGCATCTATGAGTATGAAAACGAGGCGGGCGAACAGTTCGGGCGCCGCGGCGTGATGCGCGTGCTCGATGCGCACCCGGAGGCGGGCGCGCAGGAACTGGTCGATCGGATCCTGGACGCTGCGCGCCTGCACGGTGGCACGGCGCCGCAGGCCGACGACATCACGATCGTGCTGGCCAGGCGCCTGCCGGAATAGCGGCATGCAGCGCCACTTCCCTCGTCATCTCGACTCACTGAGCCCCCTGTACGAGTTCACGGAACAGATCATGGCCGCGAGCGACGTTGCGGCGGGTGTGCGCTTCCCCGTACACCTTGCGATGGAAGAACTGTTCGTCAACATGGTCAGGTACAACCCGCAGGTCGACACTGATATCGAAGTCAGGGTCACTGTCCCCGACGGGGGGACAGTGACCGTATCTCTTGTCGATGTGGGCGGGGTCGAGTTTGACGTAACGAAGCAGCGGCCGGTAGACGTCGATGCGCCGCTCGCGGAGCGTACGCCCGGGGGGCTCGGCATCCATTTGATCCAGAATCTCGTCGACACGCTCCGATACGAGTACCAAGACGGACGAGGCGAGGTTATATTTACCAAGGGGTCAGGAACAGAAAATGTTTGAAATCGAATACGGGGACAGCGGCGAGGTCATCTGCCGCGGGCGGCTGGATGCCGCACAATGCACCACGGCCGAAACCTTCATGGACGGGCTCGAAGGTGCCAGTACCCTGGACTTCAACGAACTCGAATACATCTCCAGTGCCGGCCTCGGTATACTGCTGAAGACGCAAAAACGCCTCGCCGGGAGCGGTGCGGGGTTGAAAATCATCAACGTCAACAATCACATATATGACGTGTTCCGCTATTCCGGTTTTCACGCCATATTCGACATACACGCAAAAGAATAAGTCGAAATCATTCTCCAACTTTCTGCCGGATCAATTGTATGTATGAGTAAGACAGACGATACACAGCTGATTGAACGGTGCAGATCAGGCGACCGCAAGGCTTTTGAAGCCCTGCTGGTGGAATACGAGAAACCCGTTTTCAATGCCGCCTTCCGGATGTTGAACAACCGGGATGATGCGCAGGACGTAACACAGACGGTCTTTCTCAAGGTGTTTGAAAACATCGACCAGTTCGACCCGTCACGCCGCTTCTTCAGCTGGATCTACCGAATCGCGTTGAACGAATCGATCAACTGGCTCGGGAAAAAGAACAGGCTCGAACCGCTGACTGTGGAGACAGCGTTCGAGGGCAAGGGACCGGAACAGGAATTGGAGAGCGCCCGAGTGGCAGCGAATGTCCAGGCAGCACTGCAGACAATCAAGTCCGACTACCGCTCCGTTGTCGTACTCAAACATTTCCTGGGATGCAGCTACACGGAGATAAGCCAGGTGCTGGAAATCCCGGAAAAGAAAGTTAAATCAAGGCTTTACACTGCAAGACAGCAGCTTAAAGACGCATTGAACGGCAGAACCTGATGGCTATTGAGCAGAAATCTATTGAGCAGAAATACTCAGACCTGGTCAACGCGGCGATCGACGGCGAGATCAGCGCTGATGAACAGGCAGAACTCGACGCCTTCCTGGCCAACAGTGCAGAAGGTCGTGCCCTCTACGAGGAACTCGCCTCAGTGTGCGGGACACTCGACGGACTCGACGCGGAAGAGCCCCCCAATAACCTGAGACACGTCATTATGAATTCGATACCGCCCACCCGCGAACCCGAGCAATCGCCCGGCTTCTGGCAGGGGCTGCTGGCGACGCCGGCTCTGAAGTACGCGGCCACTTTCGCCGCCGGTGTGTTCCTGGCGCTCAGCATCGTGGACTCGAGCAACGTGTCCAGCAAGGCGTTCGACGACGTCACCGGGCTCGTGGGCACGGTCGGCCAGCCGGTCGACTCGACGCTCGCCAGCACGGTATCGGTCGACGAACTCGACGTGGCGGGCACCGTCTCGTTGCGCAGCGCGGGCTCGCTGATGATCCTCGATTTTGATCTGGTCTCAAAAGACCCGATAGATATCGAAGCCTGATACGGCGACCCGAGCATCTGGTTCAACGGTTTCGCTCAGCTCGAATCCGACGACACGACTGTGGCCGCGGGCCAGGGCCTCGTGCGCGTCGGGATGCAGGGCAAACGGCGTTACGCGGTCTTTCTCCACAATGGCGGCAATCGCGCAACCACGGTTAAGTTGCGGTTTGTCGCTAACGGCGAAGTTTTTCACGAAGCAAGCCTCGAATATCAACCCGGCGATTGACCAACTTTTTATGAACCCGTCTGTATTAAAGATTAAGACGAACAGCGAAGAGCCCGAGGGAGGGCCAAGGGGATAGTAAGATGGCAACAGGCAACAAAACATTTCCTATCATTCTGACCGGCATAGTCGCACTCGGTGTGCTGGCCTACTTCGGTTTCAAGAACCCGCCCGGAGATGAAGTCACGGGCACGGTTGCTCCCGCCGAGCGCTATCGCGCGGAGCAGGACAACGAGATTCAGCTCGGCGACGAGTCTGTCCAGGAGGTCCTGCAATCGGATCTGTTCGATCGCCTGATACAGGACGAGGCATTCGTCGAAGCAATGCGCAGCGAAGCGTTCCGACTCGCCCTGTCCAACGAGCAGCTGCTCGAGGCTTTCCGCAGCGAAGCGCTCCGCGAATCATTCACGGACGTGGCCTTGCGCGAGGCGATGCGCAGCGAGGCCTTCGCGATGGCTTTCTCCAACGAGGCCCTGGCTGAAGCATTTTCGTCCGAAGCCTTCGCCGAAGCATTCAGAGAAGAAAATCTGGCCGAGGCATTTCGTTCGGAAGCATTCGCCATGGCTTTCTCGAGCGATGCATTGATGGAAGCGTTCAGAAGCGAAAACCTGCGCATGGCATTCCAAAGTGAAGCGGTTCGCGAGGCGTTTGCGAGTGAAGCTTTCGCCGAACGCCTGAGTAGCGAGAACTGGCAAGAAGCGTTTCGCTTAGAAGCATTCGCCGATGCGCTGCAGAACGAAGCATTCGTCGAAGCCCTGAACAGTGAGGCACTGCGGGAAGCCTTTGCCGACGAAAAGCTGCGGATGGCGTTTGCGGACGAGAAGTTTGCCTCGCTGATGTTCAGCAATGAGGCTCTCCTGGAAGCCTTCCGCAGCGAGCGGCTGGCCGAAGCTTTC
The DNA here is from genome assembly GCA_037386205.1 of Woeseiaceae bacterium. Classification (GTDB taxonomy): domain Bacteria; phylum Pseudomonadota; class Gammaproteobacteria; order Steroidobacterales; family Woeseiaceae; genus UBA1847. The sequence continues at coordinate 4,316 of JARRMH010000245.1, forward strand.
TCGAGCGACGCGCTGAGCATGGCATTGCGCGACGAGGCATTCTCGGAGGCCCTGCGCAGCGAGGCCGTCCGCGAGGCATTTGCCAACGAAGCACTGGCGGAAGCATTCCGCAACGAGAAGTTCGCTGAAGCATTTGCCAGCGAGGCGGTGAGAGAGGCCTTCGCCAA
>JARRMH010000246.1:0-1764 GCA_037386205.1 Woeseiaceae bacterium
CTCGACAAACATGAATGCCCCGGTATCGCCTTGCGTAAATACGCCGACATGCCTGACCAGGACTTGTTCGTCGTCGTGCTCGTTGCGAAACTCTTTGTCGAGATCGAAGATCGACTGCTCGAGACGCTCGATCGCCCGGTTCCTGGCCTCGGATGGTGTGCCGGTCTGCATTTGCAGATTGACCTGGATAAAGTCGCCCGGCACATCGGGAAAGAGCACGACCCTGGCAATGCCGCCGCTGATCAGGCCGAACGTCAGGATGAGCAGTGCCACGAAAATCGCGACGGTCAGGCCACGATTATCCACCGCACGCTCGAGCATTGGGCGGTAGATACCGGAAATCAGTCTCTGCAACCCGTGTTGAAAGCGCCGCTGCAGCTTGAGGAAGGCCCGTGGAATTCGCTCCCCGAATCCGACCTGTCGCTGCGGGTCAAAAAGATCATCTTCGTCCACCCGTGGCAGGCTGGCCTGCGCGAGGTGAGCTGGGAGTATCAATTTGGATTCGACCAGCGAGAAGAACAGGCAGGCCATCACGACAAATCCCATGGCTTCGAAGAATGGTCCGACAAAACCTCCGATAAACATCATTGGCGCGAATGCCGCGATTGTCGTGAGCACGCCGAACGTCGCCGGGATTGCCACCCGATGCGCGCCGCGAATCACGCTGTCGAGAGAATGCCCTTCCTCGCGGATCGTCGTATGAATGCTCTCCCCAATGATGATGGCGTCATCCACGACAATGCCGAGTACGACGATAAACCCGAAGAGGCTGATCATGTTGATCGTGACCGGCCATAAAGGCATGAGCCAGAGCGTGCCGAGAAAGGTTATCGGCAGACCGACGATCACCCAGAACGCTACCTTCATCCTCAGGAACAATGACAGGAGGATGAATACCAGGAGCGCGCCCTGCCACATGTTCTTGGTCATCATCCGCAGCCGGCCTTCGAGGTAATAGGACAGGTCGATCCACGTGTCCATCTCGATGCCGGCCGGCAGCGTCTTTTCTTTCTTCGCGATGTATGACCTTACTGCTTTTGCCGTTTCCAGCTCGTTTTGCTGTCCGCCGGCCAGCACGCGCAGCGTGGCCGTCGGGTGCCCATCAAAACGACCGAAACCCTCCGTTTCAACAAAGCCATCGTCGATAGTTGCAATATCCGCAAGCGTCAGTCGCGTACCGTCCGCGAACGTGCGCAGCACCAGCTGTCCGAAACCGGCCCCCGTGTAGACCTGACCCTCGGTTCGCAACAGAATGTCGCCGCCCTCGGACCGGATCGAACCACCAGGCATATCAACCGATGAATCACGCACCGCCTGAGAGATTTCGCTCATCGTCAGGCCATACTCGCGCAACGTGTGCTCGGAAACTTCGATGCTGATCTCGTAAGGGCGGTCGCCGAGGTACTGCACCTGGTTCACCAGCGGCAACTGCATCAGTTCGTCGCGCACGTCCTGGGCGATCGTCTTGCGGGTAAAGTCATCCATATCACCATGAATGGCAACAAAAACGACATGCTGCTGGTTCTCTTCACGAAAGATGACCGGCTTCTCGGTCAGCGCCGGAAAGGTCGATATGGCATCAACACGCGTCTTGACATCGCTCATGACCTCGTTGATGTCCGCGTCCAGTTCGACCTCGATCGTCACCACGCCGGTCCCCTCGAAGGCCGTGGAGCGTATTCGCTTGATGCCTTCAAGGTCCTGGATGGCCTCTTCGACCTTGATGACGACACCCTCTTCGACTTCCTGGGGTGCCGCGCCGGG
>JARRMH010000246.1:1795-6264 GCA_037386205.1 Woeseiaceae bacterium
TCAGGCTGCGTCTCCTTGCGGATGGCAAGTCCAGACATCAGCCCGGCCACGATTATCAGAAGCATCAGGAGGTTGGCCGCGACATGATTGGCCGCAAACCAGGCGATGATGCCTTTCTGGTCGGTGACGCCCGGACCCTGCATCACGCACCTGCCTCGTCAGCGTCTTCGCTGACTTCTCCGGTGACACGCACTGGCATACCATTCACCGCGGTCTCCAGGACCGTCGTTACGACGCGCTCGCCGGGGCTCGCTCCCGAGACGATATAGACGTGATCCGCGTCCGCGCGAACGATCTCGACTGACCGGATCCGCAGCTTGTTGTCGTCGTCGACAAACAGGAGTTGGTTTGATCCGCGTACGACCGCTCTGGGGACCTGAATGACATCATGTGCCTCTTTTCCCGCGATAACGGCATCAACAAACGTACCGACCGGCAATGCTGCCGCATCGGTATCCAGAGCGTACGGGTCCAGGATTCTCGTAACTGCGTACGTCACCCGGCTCTTCTCGTCGACCACACCCTCGGTCCTTACGATTTGCGCCTCGCGGCTGACCCGCCTGCCCTCCTGCACGGCACTCAGCGTCACTCGTGGACCTTCCGCACTGCCCGATGCAGCAATCTGCGCCGCCCCTGGCAAATCGAGAAACGCGAGGTCCGTGTCCGTCAGCGGCAAGCGCACTTCGGCCAAATCGATTGCAAAGACGACGCCCAGCCGGCTGCCAGGATTCACAAACTGGCCGAGGTCAGTCTCTTTCGCACGTACCATCCCGCGGTACGGCAACCGAATCCGGGTGCGCTCGAGATTTCGGCGCGCCCGCACAAGTTCCGCTTTTGCACCGGCCAGAGCTGCCGCCGCGGACGCGTACTCGGCTTCGGCCCGGTATCCTCTCGACAGCAGCTTGCTGGCCCCGTCATGCTCTATCTGGCGCTGCGCCACCAGGGCCTCGGCTTGTTCCACGGCCACGACATAGTTCGTCGGGTCGATGCGCAGCAACTCCTCGTCAGCGGAGAAAATGCCGCCGGCAACGAATTTCGGGGATATCCAGATGATGGTCCCCGATACTTCGGCACTCAGCACCGTCTCCGTCTTCGGCTTTACCGTGCCCTGGCTGCGCACTTCGAAATGCGCTGTCATCTCCTCGAGAACGAGGACATCGACCAGTGGGTCGGGACGTGTGCGTTCCGTCTTCGGCGGCTCCTGCTTCAGGCTCGTCAACAGCATGAACGCCGCGACAGCCGCCGCAAGGATTGCCACAATCAATAACTTGCGCATAACTTTATTGTTGCTTTTTATACACCAGCGCGTTCCGGGGCGCCTATTCTGACGCTTTTTGATTACAAAATCAGGCGTTTATTCGCAGGCTTGCGCTGCCCGCTGTCATCCGCGCGGTTGCTGCGCAATAGCCAAAATTGTGACATAAAACCATGCAATTCAGAGTGTTGGTCGCCACACTGACGTACTGGAAAGGCCGCGGTGGGTCTGCGGCCGCAAACTTGTGACCGGACAGCTATGTACGAACAACAATTTGGGCTGCAACGACGCCCGTTTCTCGCCAAGGCATCACAAAGCGACGTGTTTGTCGGCCCGCAGACAGCGCAGACGATGGCCGGCCTCAGGAAGGCCCTGCAGGTGCAGGACGCCATCGTGTCCGTCACGGGTCCGGCAGGCTCGGGAAAATCGACGCTGGTCGGCAAGGCCATCGAAGCCATTGCTGCCACGCATGCGGCCGTTCGCATCGGACGCATGAGCCTCGGCAGCACCGACATGCTCGAATTTCTGCTCGAAGAACTCGGTGCCACCGAGTTGCCGAGGGGGACGATTCGCCAGTTCACGGCTTTGCGTGAAAAGCTGCATCAACTTGAGCAGGACGGCAGGCATGTCGTGATTGTTGTCGAGGATGCCCGGCGTCTCGGGGTCGAGACACTGGCGGAACTCGAAGCGTTGACGGCCGCGGATGCCGGTGAATCAGGCGGTGCCGCGATTGTCGCTATGGGGGACGACGACCTGCGGGAGTTTCTCAGCGATCCAGAGCTTACGCGTTTCGACCAGCGCATCCGTCTTCGCCATACGGTCCTGCCGCTGTCCGAACCGGAACTGCGCGGCTACTTCATGCACTGTTTTCGCCGCGCCGGGGGAGATTTCGAGCGGGCATTCGACCAGCAGGCGGCCGGTGTCATTCGATCACTGAGCCGGGGAATTCCGCGCATGGCCAACAATATCGCCGAAGCGTCGATGGCGGCGGCTGCGGCGGCCGGCACCGTCCCGGTCAGCGCTGAACTCATCACCGAAATCGCGATCAGGGAATTTGGTCTCGAAGGACCGGCTGTCGAACCAAGACCCGTTGCCGAATCGGAACCGGTGCCCGAACCGGAACCCGCGCCGGAACCGGTGCCCGCACCGGAACCCGCAGCGAAACCGGAGGCCGTTGCCGAGCCCGTACCGGCATCCGAACCCGAGTCGCCGCCGGTGACGAGAAACGAGTCGCAATCCGGAGCGCTGGATGACTCTGCGCAGGATGCGATCGATGACATTCCCGAGCTGATTCAGGACACGCTTCCCGGCCTCGAGGCGCTGGGCCCGGAGGTCGCCCTGGCCGACGATACGGCCGCATCGACGCCCGAGCCCGAACTGGTGCTGGAACTGGAGCTCGAAACAGAAACAGAGGCAGAGGCAGAGGCAGAGGCAGAGAATAGTATCTCGCTGGCCGCCGGGCAGGAGCCCGTCCTGGAACCCGAACCTGACTCGGCCGGGCCCAGCATCCCCGAGTGGGACCGCGACCCGACGCTGGCAGAGCTGCGGCCGGATCTCGATGCGCTGGAACAGGCCATGGACCTGGTGCGAAAAGAATCCGACGACGGGAACATGCCGGACCCTGACGACATGCCGGTACTCCAACCGGAGCCGGAGCCCGCCCCGGAAAATGAAGAGGAAATTCCCGAGATCACGCTCGACCATGCGATAAACGAACGGGTCGAAGACAACTTGATCGATGAACCGGGTTCGGTCAGTCCTTCGACTACGCAAGCCGGATCCGCGGAGCCGAAAGCGGTCGAGACGCCCGAGCTCAGGACACCGCCCCAGGATGACAAAAAGGCCGATGCCGAGCTCGAACGCATTGCCTCCGAACTTGCGCGGGCCAAGACCCTCGAGGATGTCGACGACAAACTGGCCGAGACATTGTTCGGCGAGGAACTGAGCCTTGCCGCGGCTCAGGTAGCCGCCCTCGTCGAGGCCGAGCAATCGGCCAATGACGGCGAACTCGGTCTCGTCGACACGGATGAGAAGCCCTTGGCCCAGGCCGTCGGCTCGGCCGTGTCCGACGGCATTGCACACGATCAGCCCGGTACCGAAATTGATCTGGGCGCGGCAACCGGTTCGCATGCCGGGCTGGACCTGTCCGCATCGCAGCGTCTCAACACGGTCCGGGCGCTCCGAGCCAACGGGGCGGTCCCGCCTGCAACAGCGGCCGCCAACAACGCATCCGCCGCGCCGCCCCCACCGGCAGAGCCGCCGGCCCCAATCGAAGATCAGATCACGTCGATGACACAGACACTCAAGGCACTCGACGTAAAGCCACCGACATCGGGTCTCACCGCAGATGGCGATGATGAGGAGGAAGAGAGAAAACGCGGATTCTTCGGACGTTTTCGTCGCTCATGAGTTGAGCCTGGCGTCATGAGAAAACTTTACTCCGGAATGGACGCCTGGCGATACATCGTCCGGTCGTCCGGCCCCGGGGCTACGCCGGAGTCCTACTTGCCCTTGATACTTGCGGCGGCGGGTGCACTGGGCATCCTTCCTTTCGCCATAATCCGCATCATCAACCGGGACTGGCTCGCTGCCGGCATCGATATCGCGATCATCCTGAGCTTTGCCGCCCTCGGCGCTTATGTCTACGTAACCCATCGCGTGCGCGCGGCCAGCGTGGCGATCGCCATGCTGTGCGTCGCCGGTGTCTTGTCGACGGTTTACCTGATTGGGCCGCAACAGGTGTACTGGACCTTTCCCGCCCTGGTGGCGATCTTCTACCTGATCCGCCCGCGCGAGGCGATCCTTTGCGCATCGGTCATGATCGTCGCCCTGTTGCCAGCGATCCTGCCGGCGTACGATTCGCAAGGCACGACGACGTTGCTGGTCACGATCGTCGTTACGAGTGCATTCGCCTTCGCTTTCTCGCTCATTACGAACCGGCAGCGCGAGCGACTGCTGTTGATGGCCACGCGGGATCCACTAACCGGGGCCGGCAATCGCCGCGGTCTCGACGTCAAGCTGACGGACATCATCAATACGCATTGGCGCACCGGCACGCCTGCATCGATCGTGCTACTCGATCTCGATCACTTCAAGCGAGTAAACGACGTGCACGGTCATGGCGTCGGCGACCAGGTCCTGAAAGGGCTCACCGAGATCATCAACCTGCGCATCCGCGTGACCGACAGCCTGTACCGCATCGGCGGAGAAGAAT
>JARRMH010000247.1:0-5905 GCA_037386205.1 Woeseiaceae bacterium
CCTGGCACCAGTGCCCGTCGGCTGCCACAATCGTGGCTGACAGCCTGACAACCGATCCTGTTGACTGCGCCTCGGATGATCGTATCGACCAGTTCGTCAACCTCAAGGACCAGTCCTGGTACAACCCGCTGGACGTCTCGAAAGGCCACCGCGGCTTCCTCGACGGCGACATGGTCATGTTCCTGTATGCCTGGTCACCGAACTGGCGCCTCAACGCCAAGGGCAGTGATCGCTACGATCTCTATGTCCGTCGATCCTTCGACGGCGGCGAGACGTGGTCGACGTTGCCTGAATCGTTCCTCGCCAGCAACGGTGAGAGCTACAGCGGCGACGGCACGGGAACTTGTGAAACCTACCGGGCCCTCGAGACGGGCAGCGGCGACATCGTCGAACCGCAGGCGTGCTTCGATTACCCGGCAGGCGGCGCCGAACAGGCCCGCAATGTTACCCAGCACAGTGCGATGCGAACCACGACGCTGGATCCGCGCTACGCGCCTACGGCTGGAACGATCGAAGCCGGCTGCGTCAGTGACGCTGACCCGACGATCGACATAACGGTAATGACTTGTGACGATCTCTCGGCGTACGACTCTGACGTTCGCGATCCGTCACGTTACTTCATGGTCTTCGAAACCGGCGACAACACGACCGTGGAAGAGGGCGAAGCTGAACCGCTCGATCTCTTCTACAGCCGAGCCATCAACTTCGGCGACGACTACGTTGTCTGGGCCGAGGATGCCGATCTGACCGAGTGCTACCCGTCCGATCCGCACGAGGACGAGCAGGTATCCGATGTCGTAATCGGCAGCGGTTTCTGCAACGAGTTCGACCGTGCGAACTCGGCGGGTGACAGTCATTCGAGTGAAGCCGATCTCGCGTCGAATCCCGATGGATCCAAGCTCTATGGCGTTTGGGCCCAGTGGGCGTTCGACGCCAGCGGTGAGGAAGTCATCGAGTCCGACGCTATCGCTCGGCGATTCTGGTGGATCGAAGACTACATCCCGAGCACGGCCTGGATATTCGGCCAGGGAACCGGCGACGGTATCCCGGCGAACTAACCAGCTCGTGTAACTGAGGCTCCCTGCCCTTTACCCCCCGGGGCAGGGAGTTTCACCCTGACCATCAACGGTGCTCGCCATGACCTATTTCTCCAACCCTGCCAGGTTTGCCGTACCAATGTCCCTGCTGATGATACTCGCGGCATGCGGTGGCGACGATGACTCGTCGACGTCGCCGCCTGACAACGGCGGTGGCGGTGGTGGGGCGCCCTCGGCACCGGTCGGTGTAGCGGTCGTGGCGGGCGACACCGATAGCACGGAAGTTCAGAACACAATCTCGTGGGTGCAGGATCCCGATGCCGCCAGCTTTACGGTCTACTGGTCCAACACGGCGGGTGTTACGGAAAGCAGCAGCGTGGTCGTTCCGGCGGCAGCGGGCGCCCGTTACTTCGTCCATTCCGACGTGGACGTGCTGGCCTGAAATTCCTATTCCGGGCTGTCAGACGAAGCCGTTGGTACGCCGCAGCGTGCGATCACGAGTAACCAGCTGAATGACGTAGCCTTCAACGGCACGGACACGATTGTTGCCGTAGGGGACGCAGGCGTAATTCTCTCGAGCCCGGACGGAACGGCAAATGCCTGGACCGACGTTTCGCCCGCGGCAGTGCCGGAATCACTGTCCGGCGTGACATGGGAGAGCATCAACTCGCAGTTCATGATCGTCGGTGCTGGCAGCACCGTCCTGTCCGGCGACGGCGCAAACTGGGTCCAGGAAGATCTGAGCAATCTCAGTGGCTCACGCAACCTCCAGGATGTCGCCTGGCTCGGGGATCGCTATATCGCCGTGGGCAACAACGGCGCGATCCTCACGAGTAACGGAGACGGCAGTGCCTGGGCCGTCCAGGACCCCGGAGTCGTGTTCGGCAATACCGCGTTCAATGCGGTCGCCTATGACGGCAACACGATTGTCGTGGTCGGCGGAAACGGCACAATCCTGACCAGTGCTGATGCCATCGCCTGGCAGGAGTTGCCGCAGCCGACCAACAACGATCTGAACGACATTACCTGGGACGGAAGTCAGTTCATTGTCGTCGGGTCGAATGACACGATCCTGACGAGTCCCGATGGCGTGGACTGGACGTCACACGTTCCCGGCACATCGGACATCAACTTTGTCGCGGTTACGCATTGGGATGCCGGGTTGCCGGCGACGCCAGTCGTTGCGGCAGTCGGATCGTCGGGCACATTCGTCGTGCGGCCCGCTGCAGACCCCGGCGTTATCGTCCACACCGGCACCAATGAACTTCTGGACGGGCTTGCCTGGGTCGACAATGGCGTCGATCCTGTCTACTTCATGATCGTCGGCCACAACGGTACCGTGCTCACCAGCCAGCTTCCCTGACTGCCCTCGTCAAGAACGTACTGCGCTAGACGGCCCCGCGCCGCGCCTCGAGCTGCGTGCGAATTTCATGCGCTCTGTCTTCGTCGATTGAATAGCTGGCGATTGCCCAGATCGCGACGGCAGAAGCGATGGCCGGTATGAACGCATCACACGCTCGCATCAGCGTTATCGCCTCGGCTGTCTGGTCGCCGCCGAGTTCGACGTCGAAACCCGTCCAGACGAGCAGCAGTCCGCCGCCGAAGATTGCCACCGACTGTCCGAGCTTGACGACCCACCAGAAGATCGAGCCGTACATGCCTTCGCGCCGTTCGTGCGTGTTGAGTTCGTCCGCATCGACAACGTCGGCCACCATCGACGGCATCAGCGTGAACAGGCCGGCCAGTCCGAAGGCCATCAGCGGCGCCGGAATCAGGACCAGCCACGGATTGTCGGGCGTATAGCAGAACCACTTCAGGACATAGCCGACCATCGAGATGCCGGTCGAGACGTAGAACGCCCGGCGCTTGCCGATCCGGGTAGCGAGCAAAGTGACGAGAGCGATGACGACGAGTGCCGAAACGGCCTGCACCATGCCGGAGTGCCCGATGAACACGGAACCTGCCGCCTGGTCGCCTGCGAATACGTAATAGATGATCACGTACGACTGGAACGCCGCGATCATGATGAAGCCGTTGAAGACGAGAAAGGTGGCTACGCAGAGTTTGAGAAACGGTTTGAAGGAGAGTGTCGTGCCGAAGCCCCGCAGGAAGTCCCTGATTACCGCGCCGATGCCGCTGACGATGCTCTCCTTGCCTTCCTCCGCGGCAACGTCCTTGAAGCGCTCGCGCAGGAAGATCGCGGGCATGATGCCGAGGACGATGACCACCACGGCGATGATTATGGCAAGGTAGCCGGCCCCCGTAACGACGTCACCGAATCTCGGCAAGTACATGAACGCCAGGAAATAGGGCGTAATCGAGTACACGATCGTGCCGAAGAAATTCTGTACGCCCATGAGGCGCGTACGTTCGTGGTAATCGGGCGTGAGTTCGTATCCGAGCGCCACCCAGGGCGTGGCGAACATCGTGTAGGCGAGGAAGAAAATGATCGACCCGGCCAGGAAGTACCAGAAATACCAGCCTTCGCTCTTGCCCGGAGGCAGCTGCCACAGAAGCGCGAATACGATGGCAACCGAGATCGCGCCGACGAAGATATATGGACGGCGCCGGCCCCACCGGGATCTCGTATTGTCCGAGACATAGCCCATGATCGGGTCGGTGAACGCATCCACCAGGCGCGGGAGCGCCCCGAGCAGGCCGACGAGCGCGGGGTTCATGCCGAGGCCGAGATTCAGCACGATGATCATGCGGCCGATGGCATCGGCCAGCGTGTTGTTCACGAACGCGCCGAATCCGTAGACCACCTTGAGGTGAAACGGTATGCGGTCCTCTGGCGCAGTCTCGTAATGCTTGGGATCATTCATCGCGGAATCCCGGACTAATTGCCCATTGGCTGGATTGATGGATCGTGTAACAAATTGACAACGCTGTCAATCGCTGCTAAAAGCGGTCGATTGGTCGAGTTTCAATAATGAGCAGCAGCAAAGCAGCACCTGACAGGCCCGAACCGGCCACGGCAGAGCGTGTCGAGACACTGCTCGCGCAAATGACGCTGGACGAGAAGATCGGCCAGATGTCCCAGGTTGAGGCAGGCCATGGCTACCCGCCCGATTACCTGGGTGAACGCCTGCGGGCCGGCCGCATCGGCGCGGTGCTCAATGTCGTCGATGTCGATGCCATCAACGAGCTGCAGCGCATTGCGGTCGAGGAGAGCCGTCTCGGCATCCCTCTGCTTGTTGGCCGGGACGTCATTCACGGTTTCAAGACGGTATTTCCTATCCCGCTTGGCCAGGCGGCCAGCTGGAACACCGAACTCGTACGGGAGGGCGCGCGGGTGGCAGCTCTCGAAGCGGCGCGCGCCGGCGTCAACTGGACGTTTGCACCGATGATCGATATCTCGCGCGATCCTCGCTGGGGCCGCATCGCGGAGAGCTTCGGCGAGTGTGTCCTGCTGACGAGCACCCTGGGCGTCGCAATGGTTGACGGGTTCCAGGGGATGAGCCTTGCCGATACCGGGTCGATCGCCGCCTGCGCCAAACACTTTGCCGGCTACGGTGCAGTCGAGAGCGGCCGGGACTACGCGACCACGGATATCCCGGATACGACGTTGCGCAACGTCTATTTCCGCCCTTTCCATGCCGCCACAGATGCCGGTGTCTGCACGGTGATGACGTCGTTCTCGGATCTCAATGGCGTTCCGGCGACCGGCAACAGCTATATCCTGAAAGACGTGCTGCGCGACGAGTGGGGTTTCGATGGTTTCGTCGTGAGCGACTGGGACTCGATTCGCCAGCTTGAGATTCATGGCCTGACCGCAGATCAACGCGATTCGGCCTGCGCGGCCGCGACCGCCGGTGTCGACATGGAGATGGCCGGCGATACCTACGGCAATCACCTGCCGAGTCTCGTCGCGGAGGGCGCGATCAGTGAGGAGTCGATCGATGCGGCTGTCGCGCGAATCCTGCGCATCAAGTTCGAACTCGGCCTGTTCGAGAATCCGTACACCGACCCCGCCCGATTGCCCGCGTTCGGCAGCGACCGGGCTCTCGAGACGGCACGCAGATCCGCGCTCGAGAGCGTCGTGCTGCTCAAGAACGACGCGAGCGTCTTGCCGCTGTCCGGGCAGGGGCTTGCTTCGATTGCAGTCATCGGCCCGCTTGCGGATGCCCCGTACGAGCAGCTCGGCACCTGGATCTTCGATGGCGACCAGAACCTCAGCGTGACACCCCTGCAGGCCATCCGCGAGCTGGTCGGCGGCGATGTCGAACTCCGCCACGTCCGTGCGATGGAAACCTCGCGCAGCCGCGTCAACGACGAGTTCGACGTTGCGGTCGAGGCGGCGCGCGCGTCCGATGCGGTCCTGCTGTTTCTCGGGGAAGAGTCCATCCTGTCCGGGGAGGCGCATTCGCGTGCCGACATAAATCTGCCCGGCGACCAGGTGGAACTGGTCCGACGCGTCCGCGCCGCGGGCAAGCCGGTCATCGCGGTAATACTCGCGGGTCGTCCGCTCACACTGAGCAACATCGTCGATGAAGTCGATGCGCTTCTTTACGCCTGGCACCCCGGCACGATGGGCGGGCCGGCTATTGCAGACCTTCTGTTCGGCCGTGAGGTCCCTTCGGGTAAACTGCCGGTAACCTTTCCACGTGTTGTGGGCCAGATTCCGATCTACCACAGCCAGAAAAACGGTGGCAAACCGCCGTCCGATGAAAATGTTGTGCACATCGATGACATCGACACGTTTGCTCCCCAGACGTCGTTTGGCATGAGCGCGTTTCACCTCGACACCTCGTTTACGCCGCTATTCCCGTTTGGCTTCGGACTGTCCTACACGGCCTTCGAATACGAGCATATCCGCGTGAGCGAACCGGAGATCCGGATCGGCGCGACCATAACCATCAGCGCGG
>JARRMH010000248.1:0-4445 GCA_037386205.1 Woeseiaceae bacterium
TTCCCGGAAGCCAATCTTCCCGGGAACCGTCGTCAATTTGATCAACACCAGGATCGATTGGAGCAAGCGGATCCCACAGAAAAACCTCGGCGCCGTTGGAGACCGACCCGATTAGAAGCATTAGTGCCGCAAGTACCGTACGCATGCATCTTCTCCCCCGGAGCATGTCCGGGAACTAACCAAACATAAGACTAAGGCAATAGTCCCGAATAATAACATGGCCCTGAGTGAATCCTCAGCCGCGGCGGCCTGGCCTGGAACGAACAGATTCAGGAGAAACTACGTGATGTTCCTATTTCAGGAGCTCGTGATCGGCCGGTAACTTGTGGGAAACCCATTTGGCGAGCCGATGCTTCAAATTCGGAAGCGACACCTGGTCCGGCGGTAACGGCGCGATTTCCTTGTCGTGTACCAGCAGACGGTACGCATATTCAATCTTGAGATTGTGAGAATCGCCTGGCTCGAATTCGACAATGCCACGCCGGGTCGCATCGTCCATTACCATCCTGAGAGCTTCTCGCAGAAGTCCGGCTTCGTTCTTCAGCTTCTTCGCCATTTCCTGGCCAGTTCGCAACGTCGTCCGAGTCAGTAGCAGTCATCAAAGGATATCAGAAAGCAATCACTCGAAGAGTCTCGATCGTTTATCCTTTCTTGAATTCATTAGTGCGCCGGGCTACTACGCGTTTTGGCGGCCTGGCCGCACCCAGCCGATAACAATGCACTCGTCCGCCTTAACGAACCGCAATTTTCTGGTCTACATCAGCGGTTCCCTTTTTTCCCTGCACGGGGTCTGGATCTACCGTGTCGCGCTCGCGTGGCTGGCATGGGAGTTGACGCGGTCCGAGTTCTGGGTCGGGCTGATCGCATTTACCCAGTTCGCACCGACCGTCCTGCTGGGACCGGCCTTCGGCGTCATGGCCGACCGCTTCGACCGCCGGGTCGCCGGCATCGTCATCAACACCTTCAGTGTCGCCAATATGCTGGTACTGGCCTGGCTGAGCTGGCAAGGTTCGATCGACATCCGGGTTCTCGCCCTGCTGTCTGCTGTCCAGGGAACGCTCGACGGCGCCTACGCGCCGTTGCGCATGGCCATCGTTCCGACGCTCGTGCACGAGGAACAGCGCAGCAGTGCGATCGCCCTCGGCTCGGTGGCTTTCAACCTGTCGCGTTTCATCGGTCCCGCGCTGGCCGGACTCATTATTGCCAATTGGGGAGTCGGCCCGGCTTTCGCCTTCAACGGCATCAGCTACCTCGGCGTGATTGCCGCCCTTGCGGCGATCCGACTGGACTCGGCAACCCGCCGGCGTTCGCCGACCAAGCACCCGTGGCTCGAACTCAAGGAAGGCGCGCGCTACCTCTGGTCCCATGATTTCCTGAAGTTGCTGCTGCTGTTCGCCGCCGTGCAGTGCGTGCTGGGCCGGGGCTCGCTGGAAATGCTCCCGGCGTTCGCGGATGCCGTCTACGCAGGCGGCGCAACAGCGCTTGCCATGCTGACCTCGGCAATCGGCGCCGGCGCCATTGTCGGCGGCATCATCCTGTCGCGCGGCACCCATTGGCTGACAATCAACGTGCTGAAGGCCGGCCTCGTCGCAGCCGGGTTTTTCATCGTCCTGCTCGGCACTGTCGATCGGCTGTCCTTCGCAATCGGCGTCGTGGCGATCCTCGGGACACTGTTGTCGCTGAGCGGCGTCGGCTCACAGATCCTCATGCAGACACACGTGGATGACGATTATCGCGGCCGGGTCAGCAGTTTCTGGAGCGCGACCATTTTCGGCGGCACGGCACTCGGCAGCCTGCTGATCGGGGCGGTTGCCAGCGCCTGGGACCTGCAGCATGCCGTGATCGCTGCGGGCGTGCTCGTGATCGTCGTAATTGCCTCGCGGCACTGGCCCCGGGAGAGCTCCGGCACCTGACTCAAATGTCGGTCCAGGCCGAACCGTTGACGGAACTGTCGACCGCAGCCTGCACGAACCGCATGCCGCGCAATCCTTCCTCGATGCCCGGGTAGTTGCCGAGCGCAGTCTCACCGACCGCGACGCGGCGCACATCGCCCATGAAGTCGCGGTAGATATTGGCGAAGGCCTCGAGATAACCCTCGGGGTGGCCGGCCGGCGTGCGGGTCGCCTGTGCCGCGGACTTACCGAGATAGCCACCGCCCATGCGATAAATCTGCCACGGTTTGCCGGCCGGCTTGACCTTGAGCGTGTTCGGCTCCTGCTGGTGCCACTCGAGGCCTGCCTTGTCGCCGTACAGACGGATCGTCAGGGCGTTCTCCTCGCCGCACGCGATTTGCGAACACACGAGTGTGCCGCGCGCGCCACTCGCGAGCCGCAGCAGCATGCTGGCATCGTCGTCGAGCCGGCGGCCGGCGACAAAGCTTGTCAGCTCGGCGCAGATCGATGCCACATGCTGGCCGGCGACGTATTCGACGAGATTGTGCGCATGGGTACCGATATCGCCGACGCAGCAACTGATGCCGGCGCGCTCCGGATCGGTGCGCCAGGCCGCCTGTTTCTGGCCCTCCGTCTCGATCGGGTCCCGGAGCCAGTCCTGGTTGTACTCCACCTGGACCTTGCGCAGCTCGCCCAGCTTCCCGGACGCGACGAATTCCCGGGCCTCGCGCACCATCGGGTAGCCGGTATACGTCTGGGTCAGCGCGAACAGCCTGCCGCTTTTCTCGACCAGGTCCCCGAGCTCGCGCGCTTCGTCGAGGCTGGCCGCGAGGGGTTTGTCGCAAACGACGTGGATTCCCGCCTCGAGAAACGCCCTGGCAACCGGAAGATGCAGGTTGTTTGGTGTCGCGATGATGACGAAGTCGATGCCGTCATCCTGCCGCGCTTCTTCGCTCGCCATGGTCGCGAAGGATGCGTAGGACCGGTCGAGATGCCAGGCAGCGGCGCTCGCCTGCGCCCGCTCGGGGTCCGACGACATCGCGCCCGCGACAACCCGCGCCTCGCCGTCCAGCTCCGCAGCGATACGATGGACCGCGCCGATGAACGCGCCCTGTCCGCCACCGACGATGCCGGCCCGTAACGGTCTGGCCATCGCGTTTGTCATGTTCGGTACGCCTCCCGGCCGTATCCCTGCACCGGGATACCCTGGCCCGCCATCACTTCGTGCTGCAGTGCGTACATGGCCGCAGCCGCCTCGTCGATGGCCCGGGTGAAGTCCACCGAGCCCTTGAGAATCGGCGCGAGCCTGTCCTTGTCCTGGATCCTCGCCGGCGGGTACTCATGCTCGACGACGAGATAGGTCTCCGACGGATCGATGTCGAGCAGCTCACGCGCCGCAAGCTGGTGATCGAGCCAGTCGACCGTGCGATTTTGCAGGTAGGCCAGCGGATCGTGTTTCGCCGTTCCCGGCAATTCGTGTTCGCACAACACGGTCTGCTTCTTCCACGCGTTGACCTGGTCGGCCGGGTCGCTCGAAGGCTTACCGCCGTTCCAGTCGCCCCGCTCCATCGTCTGGCCGCCGTAGCCCCACGCCGACACGCCCTTCGCGTCGACGACCTGGCCTTTGACGTGAAAACCGTCGATCAGGAAATTGTAGCCCTCGTCTTTCAGGTACTGGAACATCGAGCGCGTGTCCTGCCCCATCAACACCGAATGCGACGGATCGTAGTGGACGCGGAACTGGTCGCCGACACCGTGCTTCTCGCAAATGCGGTGCAACGCGATCCAGGGGCCGGGTGCGTAGGCAATGTTGTTGTGCCAGCGATCGAGCGTTGTCCAGCCGGGCATCGGGCACTGCTCGACGCGGAACGTGAGTCCCCGTGCTTGCGCCTCTTTGAGCAACGGGATGAACTCCTGTTCGAACATCTCGAGGTTGGCATCCATCTCGAGGTCGTAATTTCGACCGACAAAGCCGCACACGGCATCCGTCTCGAGCAGCACGGCCGCATCGAAAACGCGCAGCATGAAATCGTGCTTGGTCTTGCGGGCCTGGTCATCGGCCACGAGCATATTGTCAAAGTAGCCGAGGTCGGAAAGCCCGACGCCCGTGGCTTGCATCGCGGCTTTGACGCGTTCCGCCCGTTGCTGATCGAACGGTTCGCGCAGGTCCATCGTATTGGCGACCGGGTCCAGCATGGCTTCCGCCGGCACATCGGTGAGGCTGGGATGCAGTGCGGCTGATAGTTGAATGTAGGGCGATCCTATCTCGCGCGAAAACTCGAGCCATTCCTCGATGGCGAGATCGGGATCGGCATCGCGCTTCTCGCGTGGCGTGAGTTCCTGCAGCGCCGCGGTCAGCACGCTGATCTTCATCGGTTTCGGCTCGTAATCTGTCGGCCTGGTCATTGAATGCCTCCGCTTACGTTTGTTCTACCACCAGGTGGCGTACAGCCCGATCAGCATCAGGATGACGACGAGTGCGGCCAGGTTGAAGCCACCGGTCGTGTGCGTATTTACGTCCTTGTAGTTGACTGCCCGGGGATGGTCTTCGGC
>JARRMH010000249.1:0-4405 GCA_037386205.1 Woeseiaceae bacterium
AACCGGATACTGAGCCCGAGCGCAACGAGCAGCGTGAACAGCACAACGCCCCAGAACAGCCGCGTTTCGCGGAACGCGAGTGCAATCAGCACCGGCATGAAGGTGCCGAACGCATCGATGCCGATCATGTTGCGCATGACCACCATGACGAGCGCGCCGATCGGGATCATCAGCAGCACGCCGTACACAGCCTGGGTGCGAATCGGCAGGCTGTACAGCGAAAAATCGACAATGCTGGCTTCCTTTTGCGCCGCCTGGGTCTCGGCGATGGCGACTGCATCGAGGTAGTTTTCCTGCACCGCGAAGTCGACCTCGACACTGCTGCCACCCTCCACGCTGACCAGCGGCTCGGCACCGCGCCACCAGACAAAGAACCGGTCCGGCAGGTTTTGTTCGCCGGTCGACGGATTGAAGTAGAGCCAGCGGTCGCCGTCATGCACTTCGAGCCACGACACGAGTTCAGCGTGCCGCTGCCGCTCGCCGAGCGGCAGCCCATGGACGATGCGCGCCGGGATGCGTGCTGCCGCGAGCAACGTCGTGGCGATGCCGACGAACTCCGAGTGAGTGTCGACACCGGACAACAGCAGCTCGACGTTCGGGTCGGGTGACGGGTCGTTCATGCGACGCAGCAGCTCGGTCGTGAACGACGCCGTATCCGCGGACCGGTCCCTGACATCGGACACCAGCACGTCGACCGCGGTATTGAGCGGCTCGTTGATGACCGGGCGCGGCGGGAACGGCGGCACGGTATCCGATTCGTCGACAGTGTCGTCTTCGAATACCGAGATGCGGTAGTAGATCGTCTGCTCGCCGTCGGCGCGCCGAATCGTCCACTGGGCCTCGCGCCCGCCACTACCGTAGTTCAGGCTGAAACCATAGCCCCGCGATACCGAGTTCTCGTTCAACATGCGAAACCCGGGCGTCAGGGTCGGTACGTGGAGCTGGACCTTGATCGTGCCCGGCCCGCTGTCGAAGCGAATTGCGGATTCGATCGTCCAGACCGGCTTTTCCTGGTCCTCGCCGAGCGGGAAGCCGAGAACCTGCCACTTGTACCAGAACACGGACAGACCGATGACGGTCAGCAACGCGGCAAGCACGTATACGTATCGCTGGTTCATGGTCGTATCCCTCGAGCGTCAGTTGACGCCCAGCGCCACCCGGACCGCGCGCTCGCGCAGCGGGCCACTGTTATTGAATGCCCGCATGCCTGCACTGCGCGCCCTCCCGATGATCCTCGAGTCTGTCGCAAACAGCCGGTTCAGGCCAGTCATAAAGTGCAGCATAGTTGCATTTGCTCCCTTGCGCGCGCGTTCATAGCGACGCAGGGCAGGTCGATCACCCGGATGCAGTCCCTCGCGCAGGGCCTTCTCGACCTGCCGAGACAATTCCGCCGCATCCTGCAGACCGAGGTTGGCGCCCTGCCCGGCAAGCGGGTGGATCGAGTGCGCCGCATCGCCGACGAGTGCCAGGTTGGGAACGACATACTGACGCGCGTGCCGCGCACCCAGCGAAAACGCGCCCCGGGGGCCTGCTGCCACAAGGTCGCCGAGCACGTGGCCCGAGGCCTCGCTTACCATCCGTCCCAGCGTCTCCTCGTCGGCATCGAGGGCCAACCGCGCCTGCTCGGGAGTCGTCGACCAGACAATGGATACGCGGCCGTCCTGCAGGGGCAGCAGGCCGATCGGACCGTCTCTAAGAAATCGTTGCCAGGCGGTGCGACGATGTCGGCGTGAAGGTTTTGCATGCGTAACAAAGGCAGTTTGCCCGTATGGCCACTCGCGCGTCTCGATGCCGACGGCCGAGCGCACGAACGAACGTGCGCCATCCGCAGCGATGACGACGTCTGCCTGCAGCGCTTCCCCGGCGTCGAGTTCGAGTGCGAAATAGCGCCCGGCGCGACGGACAGTACGCAGGGCCGTGTCGTACCTGAGTGAGACGGCTGACGCGTCGAGTTGCCGTAGCAGCGCATCCCGGAGCAGGTCATTTTCGACGATGAAACCGAGTTGCGGTACCGCAAACTCGGCCGCATCGAAATCCAGTGCGGCGCTGCTGCCCGGTGCGTCGTTCTCGTCCCAGACCCGCATGCGTTCGTAAGCGCTGGCGCGCGTCGCGAGCACATGGTCCCACGCACCGACCGAGTCGAACAGCGCTGCGCTGCCCGTGGAAATCGCCGACACGCGCAGGGCGATATCATTGTCGGCAGAGAATACCGGGCGAGGTGCGGCGTCGATGAGCACGAGATCGAGGTTGTCACTGCCCGCGCAGCGGGCCAGCAGGCTCGCCGACATGAGACCGGTGATGCCGCCGCCTACGACCACGATGCGATAGCGGCGATTCACTTGACCGGCAATCCGCGCGACAGCCTCGGCAGCCGGCCTGCAAGCCCCATCGTGTGCCGTGCAAAGGCGGATCGCACGCCCGGAACGAGGTCGAAGCCGAGCATTCCGATATTGCGCAGCACGCCCACCGGCGGCCGGTCACTGCCGAACAATTTGACCAGGCCGTCCGTGAACCGACCGAGCCTTCTCTGATCGGAGCGCCGCCAGTCTGCATAACGCCGGAGAATCGCCTCGTCGCCCGCGTCGAACGACTCCGTCGCCCCCTGCGCGTCGGCGACACAATCGGCGAGCGCCGCCACGTCGCGCATCCCGAGGTTGAATCCCTGCGCCGATACCGGGTGCAGCCCGTGCGCCGCGTTGCCAATCAGTACGCTGCGCGTGGCGGTAAGTCGCAAGGCCTTACTCAGCATGAGCGGGTACGACGCGCGCTTGCCCACGCGCGAGAAGCGCCCGAGCCGATAGCCGAATTCGTCCTGCAACTCGGCGAGGAAGGTCTCGTCGTCGAGGGCCATGACCCTTTCGGCATCGTGTTCGGAAACCGTCCATACGAATGCGGCGCGCTCATCCGCGACGGGCAGGATCGCCAGTGGGCCCTGCGGTGTGAACCGCTCGTAGGCGACGTTGTCGATGTGCTTCTCGGGAGCCAGGTTGCCGATCACGGCGCACTGACCGTATGCATGCTTTCTCGCTGTAATGCCCAGCAGGCCGCGGACGGCCGAGTTGGCGCCGTCGGCGCCGACCAGCAGGGAGCAGGAAAGCCGGCGACCGCTGCCATCGTCGCTCTCGACCTCGACAGCCGCGCCGGATGCCGATAGTTCGACTCCGACGACGCTCGCCGGGCACACGACATCGATGCTCTCCTGCTGTTGCACCGCCGCCTGCAGGACCTCCCCGAGGACGCGATTGATGACGACGTATCCCAGCGCCTCGACACCCTGCTCCGCGGCATCGATATGCGAAAAACCGAAACGCCCCTGGTCGGACACGTGGATGCGGCGAATCGGCGTCGCTGCGGCAACGACGTCGGGCCACAGGCCCATTGCCTCGTACATGCGCTGGGTGCTGCGCGCAAGCGCCGTCGACCGATCATCGAAACTGGGCTGGGCTGTCTCGCCGCGGGGTACGGCTTCGACCACGCCGATGCGCAGGCCGAGCGGTGCCAGCGCGAGCGCGAGACTCGTCCCGATCATGCCGCCGCCGGCGATGACGATGTCGTAATGTGTGTCGTTCATGCGCTCTGCATCAGCGCTTCGATCTCGTCGGGACTGCGCTCGAGGCCCTTGCTGAGGACATCGGGCCCCTTGCTGGTGACGGCCACATTATCCTCGATCCGTATACCGATGTTTCGAAATGCCCTGGGGATGGTGCGCTTGTTCGGCGTGTAGATTCCCGGCTCGACGGTCATGACCATGCCCGGCTCGAGCACGCGCCACTCGTCGCCAACCTTGTAATCGCCGACATCGTGCACATCCATCCCGAGCCAGTGACCCGTACGATGCATGTAAAACTGGCGGTACGCACCGTCCTTGATCAGCTTCCTGAGCGTCCCGTCGAGCAGGCCGAGTTTCTTCAGTCCCCGTGTAATTACTCGCACGGCCGCATCGTGTGGTTCGTTCCAGTGATTTCCCTGCGCGATCTTCTCGATCGCCGCATCCTGCGCCTCGAGCACGATCTCGTAAACCGCCCGCTGCTCGGGGCTGAATCGGCCGTTTACCGGAAACGTGCGCGTGATGTCGGACGCATAATAGTCGAGTTCGCAGCCCGCATCGATCAGCAACAAGTCGCCGTCTCTAAGTTCCGCGCTGTTGTCGACGTAATGCAGGATACAGGCGTTGGCGCCCCCGCCGACGATCGGGTTATAGGAAACCCACGCGCCGTTGCGGCGGAACTCGTGCCTGAACTCCGCCTCGACCTCATACTCGAACATGCCGGGACGTGCGATGCGCATCGCCCGCCGGTGCGCGGCGACGGCGATCTTCGCTGACTTGCGCATGGCAGAGATCTCGGCCCGGCTCTTGTACAGGCGCATGTCGTGCAGCAGGTGATCCAGGGCCACGAACTCCTGC
>JARRMH010000250.1:0-4389 GCA_037386205.1 Woeseiaceae bacterium
CCGTGCGGGCGAGGGGGTCGATCTCCAGTATCCGGTCGAGTCTGCTCAGGCCCAGCAGGACGCCTTCCGGGTGCGGCATCGAACCGGCGCAGAGGCCGGTCCCCGAACCCCGCGCGACCACCGGCACGCCGAGGGCATGGCACTCTCGCAGGATGGTCTGCACCTGATCGACCGTCTCCGGCAGCACCACCAGCAGCGGCAGCTCCCGGTAGAGGGTGAGGGCGTCGCACTCGAAGGGACGCTGGGATTCCCGGTCCTCCACGACGGCCTCTGGGGGAAGATGGCGCAGCAAGCGTCGCAGCAGGTCACTGCGCGACACCGGCACCAGAGTGTTTCCGCCGGCGCTCACAGGTGGGCCACGATGTGCCGGGTCCCGGCGTGATGGCGGTGCTCCCAGAGGTAGATTCCCTGCCAGGTGCCGAGCAGCAGGGCGCCGTCCTGGAAGGGTATGCTGACCTGGGTGGCGGTGAGGGCGGATTTTATGTGGGCCGGCATATCGTCGGCGCCCTCCAGAGTGTGGGTATAGAGCGCATCATTCTCCGGGACCAGCCGGTTCAGCCAGTTCTCGAGGTCCACCCGGGCGCTGCTGTCGTAGTTCTCCTGGATGAGCAGGCTGGCGGATGTGTGGCGGATGAACAGGGTGCACAGGCCCTCGGGCCGGTCGCAGCGCGCCACCAGGGGACGCACCCTGTCGGTGATGGGATGCAGGCCCTGGCCGCGCACCTGGATGTCAATCTGTTCAATCAAGAAACCGGTTCCACTTGCTTTCGCCGTTGAGTCACGCCCCGGGCGCATGAGTTTATACGATAACCGCACTGATTGCCCTGATCTGCCCCCGGGCGCCTTTCTTCGTCGGGGTCGTGCGACTATGCTTGAGCCAGCAGAATATCGAGCGCGAACGGGTGGGCTCGCTGAATGGGCACACCAGAAGGATACGATAACGAATCATGAGCCAGGAATTCGCAGAGCAGGGTGGCGCCGCCACCATGGATCCGAGCCGCTTCCGTCGCTGGATGACCTCGCGGGTGATCACCTCGATGGTCAGACCCGGTCGCCGGGAACAGGCAGAGGCAGAGGCTGAGCGCGCCCGGGTGAGGGCAGGGCTGCCCCACCGCCTGGAGTATTTTCACCAGGTCGATGACCCCTACAGCCACCTGGCAGCCCAGGCCCTGCAACCCCTGCTGCAACGGTACGCCGTGGAACTGGTACCGCGCCTGGTGCGGGCCCCCACCGGCGCCAACCTGCCCGAGCCTGACCTGCTGCCCGCGCTCGCCCGCCGTGACGCCGCCCTGGTGGCCCCCCATTACGGCCTCGAGTTCCCGTCGCCCGCTATCGCGCCGGGCTCGATCAGATCCACCGCTCGATCGCCGCCTCGCTCAGCCGGCTAACGGACCATACACGGAAAATGCGGCGGAGATTGCCAGGGCGAACGGCATTTCGATCCTGTTCGGCTATCCGGAACGCGGTTTGGACGGCGCGTCGTACAACAGCGCGTGCCTGATCGATGCAGAAGGCTACGTCCGCGCCAATTATCGCAAGACCCATCTTTACGGTGACGTTGATCGCTCCCAGTTTACCGCGGGCGACGCGCGTTCGCAGATATTCGATTTTGGTCAGTGGCGGGTTGCCCTGGCCATCTGTTACGATGTGGAATTTCCGGAATTGATAAGGTCATACGCACTTGAAGGCGCGGATCTGATCCTGGTGCCAACGGCCAATATGGTGCCGTACGACAGCGTCGCCATGTGCATAGTGCCGTCGCGGGCACACGAGAACGCATCAGGAGAGAGCAAAAGTACAATGCTTGAACAGATGGATACCCGGACACAGTCGATAGAGAACTCGATGCCCCCATCGCTGACGGCCGAGATCCCCCTGAGCGAAAATGCGCTGACGGTCCTGCGCAAGCGTTACCTGCTGCGCGACGCCAACGGCGAGCCCATTGAAACGCCGGCCCAGATGTTCTGGCGGGTGGCCCGCGTCGTCGCCGAGCCCGACACCGAATACGGCGGCGATCCCGACACCACGGCCCGCCACTTCTACGATCTGTTACGCTCGTGGCGGTTTATGCCCAATTCGCCCACCTTTACCGGGGCCGGCACCCCCCTGGGCCAATTGGCCGCCTGCTTTGTGCTTCCTGTGGAAGACAGTATGGAAGGGATCTTCGACGCCCTGAAGAACGCAGCTCTGATTCATAAGTCGGGCGGCGGCACCGGTTTCGGATTTTCCCGCCTCAGAGCTAAGAACAGTCGGGTGGGTACAACCGGAGGGGTTGCCTCCGGTCCCGTCTCGTTCATGAAGATCTTCAACACCGCGACGGAGCAGGTCAAACAGGGCGGAACCCGGAGAGGGGCCAACATGGCGATCCTGAAAGTTGACCATCCCGATATCATGGAATTTATCTTCAGCAAGAAACGTAACAGGGAGCTGAACAATTTCAATATTTCGGTTGCGGTGACAGATCAATTCATGGACGCAGTAGACAAGGACGAAACCTATCCCCTCATCGATCCGAGGGAAAAGATACCGGTGGATGAACTCAATGCAAAAGAGGTGTACAATGCCCTGGTGCACCAGGCTTGGGAGAACGGCGATCCCGGCATTGTCTTTCTGGATCGGGTGAACCAGTATAATCCCACCCCGGAACTGGGTGATATCGAAAGTACCAACCCCTGCGGAGAACAGCCTCTTCTTCCCATGGAGGCATGCAACCTCGGCTCTATTAACCTGGCAAAATTCGTCATTGAAAGCGATGAAGAGCCGGCCATTGACTATGAAGCGCTTCGGGAAACGGTCTGGCTTTCGGTCCGATTCTTGGACGACACCATTGATATGTCCAAGTACCCCCTTCCGGAAATTGATCGCATGGTAAAGGGAAACAGAAAAATCGGTCTTGGGGTTATGGGTTTTGCCGACATGCTGTATCAGTTACGGGTACCCTACAACTCCGAACAGGCCCTGGAAGCGGCTGAAACGGTCATGTCGTTCATCCAGAAGGAATCCCACGAGGCCTCACAGTACTTGGGAGAGCAGCGCGGCACCTTTGAAAATTTTGAGAAGAGCATCTACCGGGACCGGAAAGGCTGTACGTATCGCAACGCCACCACAACCACTATCGCACCCACCGGAACCTTGAGCATCATCGCCGGCTGCTCAAGCGGCATCGAACCCCTCTTCGCGCTCAGTTTTGTACGACATGTCATGGACAACGACGAACTCATGGAGGTCAATCCTTATTTCGAGAACGTTGCCCGTGAACGCGGTTTCTACAGCCGGGAATTGATGGACACCATTGCCCAGAAGGGATCCATCCATGACGTTGAAGACATCCCCGAAGACGTGAAAGAAATCTTTGTTACCGCCCATGACGTTACCCCCGAATGGCATATACGCATGCAGGCGGCCTTCCAGAAATACACGGACAATGCGGTTTCCAAAACAGTGAACCTTCCGAAAGACGCAACCATCGAAGATGTGCGGAAGGTCTACGATCTGGCCTATCGGCTGCAGTGCAAAGGGGTTACCATATACCGCGACGGCAGCAAAGAAGAGCAGGTCCTTTCCTTCGGGGAAAAGAAAAAGATGGACGAGGGATTCATGACTGCGGTCAAGGAACGTCCCGACACCTTGGAAGGGTTTACCACCAAGATGAGCACCGGCATGGGGAATCTCTACGTTACCGTGACTGAGTACGAGGGGCGGCCGTTTGAGGTCTTTGCCACCATTGGGAAGTCCGGTCGTTCCACCACCGCCAAAACGGAGGCCATCGGCCGCCTCGTTTCGCTGGCCCTGCGGTCGGGCGTAAAAGTGGAAAAGATCGTGGAACAGCTGAAGGGCATCGGTGGCGAGCACCCCGTCTTCCAGAAAGACGGTCTCGTCCTTTCCATCCCTGATGCCATCGCCCGTATTCTTGAGAGAAGATATCTCCAGGATTCCCCCCGCGAAAGGAGCAGCAAATACCACAACAGTCTGGCGGGGGAGACCTGCCCCGAATGCGGACAGACCATCAGTTTTGAAGAAGGATGCATGACCTGCCACTTCTGCGGCTTCACCAAGTGCGGCTGAGATTCCACGGAGGAAGAAAGTATTCCCCCGCGGGCCGGCACCAGTTTTCCCGGCAGACAGGAGGAGTCACCCGGTCCCCTTCCGCCAGCATTTCGGTTGGCAAACAGTATACGCTGTTATGGTCGCGGGACTTCTTTTCGCCGCAGGCTCCAGACCCGGCCGAACACCTCTTCTCCGCAGCACCTATCAGATTCGGCACATGAAGCGGTATTGATGACGGTTGCATAAGGAATCCCGCAGCAGCGGCACCATTCGGCCGTCATCGGCGGGTCGTCGGGAATCGTTGCAATGGGATTCATGAAACAAGGTATCGTACATATTCGC
>JARRMH010000251.1:0-4378 GCA_037386205.1 Woeseiaceae bacterium
TGCTGCAGGTCCTCGCCGCACTCGTACCCGCGGCACTGGCTCATGTCTGGTTTTTCGGTCCGGGATTCATCTTCAACCTGCTCGTCGCCACGATATTTGCAGCCGGCGGTGAGGCCTTGATGATGTGGATAAGGGGGCGGCAACCCGAAGTTGCATTGCGTGACTACAGTGCGCTGGTGACCGCCGCGCTGCTGGCGTTCGCCCTGCCATCGCTGACGCCATGGTGGGTGACCGCAACGGGCGCCCTGTTCGCAGTGATCGTCGCCAAGCACCTGTATGGCGGCCTCGGTTTCAATATCTTCAATCCCG
The DNA here is from genome assembly GCA_037386205.1 of Woeseiaceae bacterium. Taxonomy (GTDB): domain Bacteria; phylum Pseudomonadota; class Gammaproteobacteria; order Steroidobacterales; family Woeseiaceae; genus UBA1847. The sequence goes on from JARRMH010000251.1 coordinate 310, forward strand.
CGATGGCCGGTTACGTCGTGATCCTCGTCGCGTTCCCCATGCACCTCAATCTCTGGGTAGCGCCGCGCATGGGCGACATCGACTACCAGCACCTGTCGATCATCCAGACGCTCGTGTTTACGCTGACCGGCAACCTGCCCGAGGCCATCGGCTTCGATGCCGTGACGCGGGCAACGCCGCTCGATGTCATGAAAGCCGGGCTCAACAACCTGGCGACGGCGACCGAGATTCGCGCCAACCCGATCATGGGCGACTTCGGCGGCCGCGGCTGGGAATGGATCGGCAACTTTCTCGCTATCGGCGGTTTCTGGCTGCTGATTCGCAAGATCATTCGCTGGCACATCCCGGCCGGCGTCGGCATCGGCCTGCTCGCGCCCGCCACCGTGATGTACCTCATCGACCCGGGCGCCAATCCCAGTCCGGGTTTTCACCTGTTTGCCGGTGCATCGATACTCTGCGCCTTTTTCATCGCGACGGACCCGGTTTCCGCGGCAACCAGTCCCCGGGGCCGCGTGGTTTATGGCATCGGCATCGGCTTCCTGATCTACGCGATTCGCACCTGGGGGAGCTACGCCGACGGGGTTGCCTTCGCCGTGCTGATCATGAACATGGCGGTCCCGGCCATCGATTACCTGACACGGCCGCGAATCGTCGGCCACGGACAGCAGGGTACGGCGGATGGCTGAGGTGTCGATCATCAGAAGCGGCCTGACCCTTGCGATCATCGCGGCGATCTGCACGGCCCTCGTCGCCCTGACCTACTCCGCCACGCGGGAGCGCATCGAGGCTAACGAGCGCGCGTGGCTCGAACAGAGCCTGGCCCCGGCCCTCTCCGGACTGTTCTTCGACAGCGCGGTGACCGAGTCGCCGATCACGATACCTGCGCCGCACCAACTGCCGGGCTCGGAGGATGCCATCATCTACCGCGTCTACTCGGGCGAGACGCCGGTCGCCGCATTGTTCGTCGTCAATGCCCGGGACGGCTACGCCGGCCCTATTCGCCTGCTCGTGGGCGTGGACGTCAACGGTGTCGTCACGGGTGTGCACGCACTTGCGCATCGCGAAACACCGGGGCTCGGCGACCGCATCGAGCGGACCAAGTCCGACTGGCTGGAACGATTCGATGGCCGGTCGCTCGGCAGCCCGTCCGCCAACGCCTGGAAGATCAGCCCGGACGACGGCTATTTCGACCAGCTAACGGGTGCCTCGGTCACCTCGCGGGCCGTCGTCAAAGCCGTGCGGCAGACACTCGCGTATTTCGCGGCCAACGAGGAGATGATTTTCTCGGCGACCGCCACGGACGAGGAGGAAGTCGCCCCATGACGATGCTGATCGATCGGCTCAAGGCGGGTCTCTGGTATGAAAATCCGGGACTCGTGCAGCTTTTGGGCCTGTGCCCGTTGCTCGCCGTCACGTCGACCTTCGTCAACGGCCTCGGCCTCGGGGTCGCCACGTTGTCCGTGCTGGTCGTCGCCAACGCGCTCGTATCCGCGACCCGCCGCTGGATCCGGCGCGAGATCCGCATTCCGATCTACGTACTGATCATCGCCAGCCTCGTGACCTGCATCGAGCTGATTTTCAAAGCCTGGTTTCCGGCGCTCGATCGTTCGCTGGGCATCTTCATCCCGCTGATCGTCACCAACTGTGCGATCGTGGCACGGGCCGAAGTGTTCGCCTCCCGCAACCCGGTCGGCGCCAGCATCGTCGATGGCTTTGTCATGGGCCTGGGCTTTGCGTTGTTGCTGATGGCGATCGGCGCATTTCGTGAATTCGTTGCCATGGCATGGCTCCTCGCGATCCTGCCGCCGGGTGCTTTCTTCAGCCTGGCGCTCGCAATCGCCGCCAAGAACGCAATCGACAATCGACATCGGGACAGCGGCAAAGACGCGCTGCCGCGCCGATCGCGCCTCGTCAACCGGTGAGCGGATGAACAAGGACAAGCGAATCGCTATCTTCAGCGCATTGCGCGAGAAGATGCCGGCCCCGACGACCGAGCTCGAGTACACGAGCCCGTTCGAGCTCCTGATCGCGGTGATTCTCTCGGCACAGGCAACCGATGTGAGCGTCAACAAGGCAACGGCCAGGCTCTATCCGGTCGCCAACACGCCCGAGGCGCTTCTCGCACTGGGTGTGGACGATCTGAAGCGGTATATCCGGACCATCGGGCTGTATAACAGCAAGGCCGAAAACATCATCAAGACCTGCCGCCTGCTGGTCGAGAAACACGACGGCCAGGTGCCAAGGACGCGTGCGGAACTCGAGGCTCTTCCCGGTGTCGGACGCAAGACAGCCAACGTCATCCTGAACACGGCCTTCGGCGAGCCGACGATCGCCGTGGATACACACATCTTCCGGGTCGCGAATCGAACCGGCCTCGCGAAAGGCAAGACGCCTCTCGAAGTGGAAAAGCGGCTCGTACGCCTGACACCGGACGAATTCAGGAAAGACGCACATCACTGGCTGATACTGCACGGACGATACACGTGCAAGGCGCGCAAACCGCTCTGCGGGGAGTGCCCCATCGTCGAGTGGTGCGAGTACACGAAGAAGGAATTGCCATGATTTTCGGTCAGGATCGCAACGAGCTGCGACAGATGTATGCCGATGCCTGGCAGAAGCGCTGCGACAATGCGCCAATGTCGCCGCTCGAAGCGCAGATCGCCGACGTGATTGCGATGCATCCCGAATACCAGGCCGGGATTGCGCGCGGCGAACTCGACGAGGACTACACGCCGGACGGCGGCAAGACCAATCCGTTCCTGCACATGGGACTGCACCTCGGGGTGCGGGAACAGCTGTCGACGAACCGCCCGCCGGGCATTCGGGAAGTGTATGCGAAGGTGGCCGCCCGCACCGGCGACGCACATGCGGCCGAGCACCAGGTGATCGAGTGCCTCGCGGCAACGCTGTGGGAAGCGCAATCGGCCGACCGACCTCCCGACGAGCAAAAGTATCTCGAGCGTTTACAGCGACTCGCAGGCCGAAGGGTGTAATAAAGACCGGCTGTCTCCGGTCTCAGTCAGTGAATGCCAAATGGGAAGAACATGACGGACCCGTCCAGACATCGACAATATCCCGTGCACGGCGCGGGCCTCGGACTGCGCCGACCGCTGCTCGACAAGCTCATGGCGGAGCCGCCCGGCGATGTCGACTTCATGGAAGTGGCCCCCGAGAACTGGATCCACGTCGGCGGCAAACTCGGCAAGAAGCTGCGCTTTTTCACGGAGCGCTACCCGTTCGTCATTCATGGCCTGTCGCTGTCGATCGGCGCGCCGTCGCCACTGAACGAGGAACTGGTGCGCGACATCAGGGATTTCATGGCCGAGCACGACATTCGCATGTACTCGGAGCACCTCAGCTACTGTGGCGATGACGGTCAGCTGTACGACCTGATGCCCATCCCGTTTACCGAGGAGGCGGTCAAGTGGGTCGCAGGGCGAGTGCAACGCGTACAGGACATCCTGGGACAACGCATGGCGCTCGAGAACGTCAGCTATTACACGCCGCTCGACACGTCGTTGAGCGAGCAGGAATTCCTGCTCGCTGTGCTCGAGGAAGCAGATTGCGACCTGATGCTCGACATCAACAATATCGTCGTGAACAGCATCAACCATCGCTACGACCCGGGCGCATTCCTGCGCGCGATGCCGGCGGAACGGATTCGCTACTTTCACCTCGCGGGGCACTACGTCGAGGACGAGGACCTGCGCATCGACACGCACGGGACACCCGTAGACGAGCAGGCGTGGAGTCTGCTCGAAGATGCCTACGCGTTGTTCGGGCCGGTCCCGACGCTGCTCGAGCGCGACTTCAATTTCCCGCCACTCGACGAGCTACTCGGCGAGGTGCGCCGCATCAAGGCGCTGCAGACCGAGAGCCGGAAAAGGCGGGTGGCCAATGGGTGAGCGTGACTCAGCAACTTTCCGGAAGCGGCAGTATGCGTTTGCCGCCCACATTCGCGACCCCGAAAACGTACCCGCGCCCGACGACATCGAAGCACGACGCATGGCGGTTTACCGGGACCTGTTCTTCAACAACCTGTTCAGCCTCCTTGGCACATTCTTTCCGG
>JARRMH010000252.1:0-3194 GCA_037386205.1 Woeseiaceae bacterium
ATTTTTAACTTTATTATTTATATCGAAGATTGACTTTTTTTCATTTGTTACTCCCTTGATTTAATAACCGCATCGTTAAATTAACTTAGAAAGTTAATGAATATGAACTGGAGCGGGCCCCGGTTTTCTCAATTACGGCACTTTCTTAAGCCTACCCTGATTAAAATATAAATCTGGCCAAAAAATAAATAAATAGCAATATTTTTTGGTAATTTCTGTTTCTAAAGACAAATATTTATTAAAAAAGAGCTCAAAATAAAAAATCAACCAAATTAGTTTAAATTATAATTATTCAACCATAATGGTTGATATTTAGATAAAATTGATCTAAATTCAACGGTATGAATGTTATAGTATTAATTGCGGACATAATATCATCAAGGGAAATTGAATACAGGAACAGAATCCAGCAAAAACTATTGAGTGAGCTGTCAAGAATAAACCAGGAGTCTGTTTCAATAATTTCACCGATGACAATTACACTGGGGGATGAATTCCAGTGTGTATATTCTAATGCAGATGAGATTTTCAAACATATATGGTCAATTCTGAATATATGTTACCCTGAGCAGATAAGGTTCTCATACGGATTGGGGACAATCACAACAGATATAAACCGGGAGCAGGCGATAGGTATGGACGGTCCTGCATTTTACGAAGCCCGCGAGGGATTGAGTCAGCTGAAAAAACAAAAAGACAGTCTGTTTATTATAAGGGGTAACGGCAGCAATGATATAATTACATTAATAAGAAATTTATTTTATCTTATTTCCTATAATGCAGCGGGCTGGAAAAGGAACAGGCCGTACAGTTCGAGCGACTCGGCTATTTCTGCAAGGACGCAGTGGACGACCGCGACGATGCCCACGTCTTCAACCGCATCGTGACGCTGCGCGACTCCTGGGCCAAGCTCGAGAAACAGGCGTTCCAGCAAGCAGGCTAGAAATATGGGGACAGTGACCCTAACTCGATCGAGTTAGGGTCACTGTCCCCATGATCCCGTCAGGTGCTGTAGCCGTTGCGGATGATGAGCGGCGCGCCGTGTGCCGACCCCAGTCCGTCGGCGGCACTGCCTTCGGCGCGCGCAACCTCCACGACATCGAAAGAATTGACGAGCGCCAGGTACTCGCCCGGGCGCGCGGAGCCGTAGGTCGTGAGCAGCGGGATCTGATGGCCGCCGATTTCGGCGACCGGTTCGGCGAATCCTTCGATGAGGGACGCGTCGATATTACTGATGAGGTTGCCGAACGTGTCCACGGTCACGATGATGCCCTTGACTCGTTCGTGCCCGACCGCCGGTGCATCGATCCATCCGGGTATCCAGTCGCGGGTTTCGGTAGCGATGTCAGCGACGGTCACGCGTCCCGTCGCCAGGTCGGCAGCGACCGGTGCGAAGATATCGCGACCGTGGAAAGTTGCGCTCGGCGGAGGGAGATCCAGCCGCTCCGTATCCAGCCTGAACACCCGCGCCCCGGGCGCATCGTCGAGCAATTCTCCGAGGAGACCGTTGTCCGGTGCCATGAAAACATGGCCGTCGTGTTCGACGAGCAGAATGTCGCGATCGGTGCCGACACCGGGGTCGACGATCGCGAGATGAATCGAGCCCTCGGGGAACCAGCGGTAGGAACGGCTCACCCAGAAGCCGGCTTCCGGCGGCCACTGTGCAGGAATGTCGTGCATGAGGTCGATGATCGTGGCGTCCGGATGGCGCCCGAAGATCACGCCTTTCATGATGGCCACGAACGGTCCCTTGTGCCCGAAATCGGTGGTGATCGTGATGACGCCCATCAGGCCTCCACACTGGCGACGCGGTGCCGAAAACTGTATCGCGCCCAGTATATGAACAGTGTATCGACCGCGGCAATCGCCATCTTGAAGACGTACTTGGCGGCGCCCAGTTGCAGCGCGGTCTTGAGATCCACGACACCCCACCAGGAGACGAGTGAATAGATCGTCGTATCGATTACCTGGGAGCTCAAGGTGGAGCCGTTGTTGCGCAGCCACAGCCAGCGATCGCCGGTCCAGGACTTTATTTTGTGAAACGCCCAGACATCGAAGCGCTGGCTGATCAAATAGGCGAGCAGCGAGCCGTAGATGAACCGGGGCGTGTAATCGACGATTGTCGCAAAGGCAGCTTGGATCGAAGCCGAAAACTCCGCCGTCTCCGGCCTGGTGCTCGGCTGGTAGAGCAGGGCCAGGCTCAGCATCAGCAACACGATCAGGCTGACCGCAAATCCCATGTTCACCGCCTTGTTGGCCGCGTCGCGACCGTAATTCTCGCTCAGCACGTCGGTTGCGAAGAAGATGCTCGAATAGAAGATCACCCCGAGGCTCGTCTGCATGCCGAAGATGATCGTGAGCTTCGGGCCCTGCAGATTCGCGAGCACGATAGCCAGCGCGATAGCGACCTGCAGACCGGCCTTGCCGAATAGGCGGTAGAGCAGGACGGTGCATCCGAGATCGGCGAGCAGCGTGGTCAGCCAGAGCAATTCCTGGTGCGCGGCATAAAAGTCGACGACAGACGGCGGAAACATGGCGGCGCAGCTTAGCAGACCGGGCGCACGGGGTCTGTTGCGGTTTTGCGGCAGACGATCTTCGGGCAGAATGGACCGATGAACTCAAGAGAGGAAGACGTACCGGCGCCGAAGGTGATGCGCGACGCGCTGCGGCGGCCCATGCACGACCTGCGCATCTCGGTGCTCGATCAATGCAACTTTCGCTGCCCGTATTGCATGCCCGAGGATGAATTCCACGAGGATTATGAATTCCTGCGCCGCAGTCAGCGCCTCAGCTACGATGAAATCCTGACGGTCGCGCGCGTCGCGGCCGGTCTCGGCGTCAGCAAGATTCGCCTGACCGGCGGAGAGCCGCTGCTCGACAAGAATCTGCCCCGGCTCGTTGCGCGCCTCGCGGCGATCCCGGGGGTGGACGATCTCGCGCTGACGACCAATGGCATGCTGCTGGCACCCGTGGCGGAGAAGCTGGCCGACGCGGGGCTGCACCGGGTCACGGTCAGTCTCGACAGCCTGGACGAAGAAGTATTTCGGCACATGAGTGGCGGCCGGGGAAGCCTCGGCCGCGTGCTAGAGGGACTGGCAGCGGCCGAGGCCGCCGGGCTCGCTCCGGTCAAGATCAATGTCGTCGTGCAGCGCGGCGTAAATGACCATACGATCATGGACCTGCTCGAGCACTTC
>JARRMH010000252.1:3285-10864 GCA_037386205.1 Woeseiaceae bacterium
GCATGTCGTGCGCCTGATCGAGTTCATGGATGTCGGCAACCGCAATGGCTGGCGTCTCGGTCAGGTGGTGCCGTCCCGGCATCTGTTGGCCGAAGTGCAGCGGCGCTGGCCGCTCCGGCGTCTCGACCAGAATTACCCGGGCGAGGTTGCCCGCCGCTACCAGTACGTGGACGGGCAGGGCGAGATTGGCTTTATCTCATCCGTGACCGAACCGTTTTGCGGCGACTGCAGCCGGGCGCGCCTGTCGGCCGACGGCATGCTCTATACTTGCCTGTTCGCCAACCGGGGAACGGACCTGCGCGAATCGCTAAGAAACCATGTGGATGACGACGAGCTCGGCGACATCCTGTCACAGATCTGGCTGCAGCGGGCCGATCGCTACAGCGAGCTGCGCCGGCCCGGGCTGGCGGAGGCCCACAGGTTGCGCAAGGTCGAGATGTACCGCATCGGGGGATGATGGTGAGCAAACTCAGCCATATCGATGAACAGAATCGGCCGACCATGGTCGATGTCAGCGACAAGCAGGCCACCGCCCGCACGGCGCATGCGCGAACACCGGTGCAGCTGCCGGCCGCGATCGCAGCCGGCAGGTGCACTGTTGTTCGCGCATGCGCCGTACGGGCTGTTGCCTGCTTGTCGCTGACATCGACCATGGTCGGCCGATTCTGATCATCGATATGGCTGAGTTTCCGCTCGGGCTGGAAAACTGCAAGGTAACGGTCGCCCTGCAGGGCGGCGACGTCGTGATCGATTGCCGCTGCAAGGTGCATCACAAGACCGGCGTCGAAATGGAGGCGCTGACGGGCGCCAGCGTTGCGGCATTGACCGTCTATGACATGCTCAAGGCAATGTCCCATGACATTGTCATCGGCGACACTCGACTGATGTCCAAGACCGGCGGCAAGCAGGATTTTGAACGCGATGCCTGAGACGGGGTTATGAAACGCATCACCGTGCGCTACTTCGCAATGTTTCGCGAGCATGCCGGGGTAGGCGAGGAAACGCTGGAGCTTGACGCTGCGACTGCCCGCGATGTGTTCGAGGCAACCCGTGCGCGTCATGGATCGAGTGAGCCACTCGGGCACTGCAAGATTGCAATCAACGACCGCATGACCGACTGGGATGCGCCGGTCGAGAATGGCGATACCGTACTGCTGTTTCCGCCCGTGGCGGGGGGCTGACATGATGGCCATTAGCGACAAGCCGATTGACACTGCCCGGCTGCAGCGCGGGGTGACGAATCCGGCCGCCGGGGGTTACTGCGCCTTCGAAGGCTGGGTTCGCAACGAGAACGACGGACACGTCGTCGAGCGCCTGGAATACGAAGCCTATGAACCGCTGGCGATCGCAGAAGGCGAGCACGTCATTGCCGAGGCGCAGGAGAAATTCGGCATCCTCGACGCCCAATGCGTGCACCGCGTCGGCTTGCTGGAAATCGGAGAATGCGCGGTCTGGATCGGTGTCGCTGCGGCGCATCGCGACGAGGCGTTTCGGGCCTGCCGCTACATCATCGACGAGATCAAGGTGCGCCTGCCGATCTGGAAAAAGGAACACTACGCGGGCGGTGATTCGGGGTGGGTCAACTGCGAACGCTGTGCCAGCCACGGTATTGCGGATTGAGTCCGCATCAGGTATCACTTACCGCCTTTGACAGGATGCGGTGCGGGGAGCGGGTTTGCATATTATTAGTTCCGTAGAAGATGCGAAAGGACTCGAAGGCGTGGAGGTCGGTGAGTCCGACTGGATCGTTATCGACCAGCACCGCATCGACCAGTTCGCCGAGGCGACCAGCGATCACCAGTGGATTCATGTCGATACCGAGCGCGCGGCACGGGAGATGCCGGGCGGCAAAACGATCGCTCATGGCTACCTGACCCTCTCCCTGATTCCGGCGTTGACCGGCAATTTCGTCGAAGTTAAAAACCTCAAACGCGCGATAAATTTCGGCCTCAACAAGGTGCGCTTCTACACGCCGGTCCTGGTGGGGGCAAAACTGCGGGCACGGGCGACTGTCTTGCAGGCCCGGCGCAGGGGCGGGGCGCTGCTCCTGACCTCGGAAGTGCGACTCGAAGTCGAGGGCGAGCGCAAACCCGCTTGCGTCGCCGAAACGCTCGGCATGTACTTCTTCGACGCAGACTGATCTGTCCGGATTCAGCGCCTGTGCAGCCACTTCGGCAGGAATGAATACGGGTCCTGTTCGGCACTCCTGTTCCAGGCCACGTTGTTGCTCTCGAGGAGTTCCGTGACGCTGCCGTCGCGCATGCCGTCGAACAGGTCGGTTGCGCCACCGACGTGCTGACCGCCGATGAAGATCTGGGGAATCGTCTTCTGGCCCGTAGCGGACTCGAGCGCCTTGCGGATCTTGCCACCCCGGTTGTCTTCCTGGTAGGCCACCGAATCCAGGTCGATCGATCGATAGGGAATGTCGTAGTGGGCAAACATCTTGCGCACTGACCAGCAGAATTCGCACCATTCGAGCGCAAACAGCACGACGGGATGCTCCTCGTCGTGCCGCGCTTCGTCGAGAAACTGCACGGCTTCGGCCGGCGCCTCGACCGGGGCGCCGTGCGCAGTTGCGGCGTCGGGCGACGGCGACGACGGGGCACCGAAGCGGTAATTCGGCGTGGACATCGAAATCGAAATCTCGTGCTCGTCCATCTCCTCCGGGATGTCCTCGAACAACGGCGTGCTGAGGTAACGTTCGCCGGTATCGGGGAGCATGCACAGGATGTTGCTCCCGGGTTCGGCCTTGCGGGCGACCTCGAGCGCCCCGGCCAGGGTGGCGCCGGCCGACGTGCCGACAAATATGCCTTCCTCACGTGCCAGGGCACGCGACAGCCTCAGGGCATCGTTGCCGTCGATCGGCACGATATCGTCGATGTACTCGGCCCTGACCGCGTCTTCGGTCAGCTTGGGAATGAAATCGGGACTCCATCCCTGCATCAGGTGCGGGCGAAACAGCGGGTGGCTCTCCTTCGGCGTTCCATCCGCCAGCCGTTCCTGCGGAATGCCGCTGCCCAGTATCTGCGCATTGTCGGGTTCGCAGACGACGATCTTCGTCGCCGGACTTTTTTCCCTGATCACCCGGGAAACGCCTTTGAGCGTGCCGCCGGTGCCGAAGCCCGACACCCAGTAGTCGAGTTGCCGGTCGGCGAATGCTTCGAGAATTTCCGGAGCCGTCGTGCGCGAGTGTGCGTCCGCGTTAGCCTCGTTTTCGAATTGCCGGACGAGGAACCAGTCGTGCTTCTCGGCGAGTTCCTTCGCCTTGGCCAGCATGCCTGAGCCCTTCAGCTCGTCGATGCTGAAGCTCTCGGCCATCGTGACGACCAGCCGGTAGCCCTTGGCCGCGCAGACCATCGCCAGGCCGATGCCCGTGTTGCCGCTGGTCGCCTCGATGACGGTCTGACCCGGCTTCAGCGTACCGTCGCGCTCCGCCGTCTCGATGACGTTGAGCGCAAGGCGGTCCTTGACCGATCCCATCGGGTTGAAGGACTCCACCTTGACGTAGACGTTGACCCCCGCGGGGGCCAGCTTGTTGAGTTTGACGATCGGCGTGTTGCCGACGGTCTGCAGGATAGTGTCATACAGCTTATTCATCATTTCGCCTCGTGAATGCGTCGAGATGCCCAAACAATACACCTCGTGCGGATTCAGGATATGACCAACGCCTGTCCATTTCGTGACTTTGCGGAGATTTGGCGGTGGAATACGGGCGACGGGCACGAAAAAGGGCGGCAGGTGCCCCTGCCGCCCCCTCGTGCAGGCCGTAATCAGTCCCAGTTCTTGCGGAACGTGATGCCGTAGGTTGCGACCTCGGACGGATACGAGTTCATCCGTCCACGGTCCAGCAGTGGCGGGTCGAACGAGCCGTTGAAATACCTCTCGTCCGTTACGTTCCGACCCCACAGCGTAATAGTGGAATTCCAGTCGTCGATGTCGACGCCGAGACGCAGGTTCAGCATGCCGAAGTCATCCTGCGTCGTCAGCGGATCGGTGTCGCCGTCCGTCGTCGTCTCGGAGGCGAATATGTATTCCGCGCGCAGAAACAGGTTGTTATTCCCCATCGGGAAATCCTGGTTGAGGGCGACCATCAGGCGGTCTTCCGGGTTGTACGGGAGTGCGTCGCCGCTGCGGTCGCAGCCACCGGCATCACCGTTGTCACCGGGGTCCGGCTGGTTTGTGTGGAATGGCGTCGCGTCCCAGCACACGCCCCTGACGAACGACTTGTATTCGCCTTTGTTGTGCGCGTAGTAGCCCGTAATGGTCGTGTTGTCGAGGACCTGCCACAGCCACTCGAGTTCGATGCCCTGGATCTCGAGGTCACCCGCATTGCGCAGGATAAAGCCCGCTCCCTCGAACGTGTTTTCCTGGAAATCCTCGAACTCGGTCTGGTAAAGCGCAACCGTGAGCCGGAAGTTGTCGCTGATGTCACCCTTGAAGCCGAGTTCGACTGACTGCGACGTTTCGGCATCGAACAGCTGCGAAAACAGCGGGTTGTCCGGATCGTTCGGATCGAACTCGAGACGGTCCGCGTTCGTTCCGCCTGATTTAAAGCCCGTTGCATAGGACGCATACAGCATCGTGCTGTCGCCCGGGTACCAGGTAATGCTCGCGGTTCCCGTGACCTGGTCGTCCTTAAGCGTCTCGTTGACGTCCGGACGCGGCGAGAATGCCGGAATCGTGTAGGCCGCCCAGCCCTCGTTGGGCTGTGCGACAGCCAGGAGCGGCGTCGGATCCGGCGGCTCCGGAATCTGGCCCTGCAGGAAGGCGTTGAACTCCTGCAGCGTCTGGACGATCCGCGGCAGGTTGGGGTAGTTCGTCCCCGGGTTCGTCTGCGTGTAAACGGCATCGATGTCCTTGGTTTCGTCCGTATAGCGCGCGCCCAGTGCCAGGCTCAGCGTATCGGTCACGGCCCAGTCGATCTGGCCGAACACGGAGTAGCCGTCGTGGTCCTGTTTCACGTCATCGTTGGCGAAGGCGCCCGCGGGAAAGCCCTGCGCGCCAGCTGGAAACGGCACGCCCTGCTGGTTCAGGGCGGCGGAAACCATGTCGACGGCCTCTGTGACAAACGCCAGCGGCAACTCGCCCTGGATCATCCGGTCGAAGTCAATGAAGCTTTGCAGCTGGCTGCCCGCCGTCGTCACCGTGTTGCTCTCGATTTCCTGCGCGAAGTAATACGCGCCGACGACCCAGTTGCTGTTTTCGCCGAAAGTACCGGCCAGCCGCAATTCCTGCGAGATCGAATCCTGCTTCGCATCGTTGACGCGCTCTGCGATCAAGGTGTCCGTAAAATCGGCATCGATATGGTCGAAGGTGTCGAATGAACGAAATGCCGTAACCGAAGTCAGGGTCGTATTGGCGAAGTCCTTGTTGATCTCGATGGACAGGCCGCTATCCTCGTTTTTTGAGACCGGGGCGCGGTTGACCGAGGTGATGTAATCGTCCCAGCGCACGCCGGATACGATATTCGGGAAATCGAGGTCGGCTTCGGGGAATGGCGGGATCCCGAACGGGCCGAAAGCCGCGTTCAACTGCGTGAACAGCAGCGTGGTCGGCAAGGGGTCCGGATAGGGATAGTCGGTCAGCACGATGCCGCCCGTCATCAGGCGCGCGAAATCCGGCCCGAAATCCGTTACCCCCGGATTCGTTGCACTGCGCCGGATTACGCTGTCGACGCGCGAGGTCCCGATACAACAGATTTCGTCGATCTCGGAGTAGTCGCCGATGATGCGCACAGTCAGGTCGTCGGCATTGTCGTAGCCGAGTTGCAGGCGTACGCCGAGTCGGTCACGATCGTTGAACACGTTATCCTGGACCGTCAGTGCAGGCGTGGCGAGATCGTAAATGTGATTGTCCACGTAGCCGTCGCGATTCGACGAAAAGAATGTCCCGCGAAAGGCGAAATTGTCGTTGATGGGAATATTCGCGGCGCCGGCAATACGCAGCAGGCCGAGGTCACCGGCCGTGGCCTCGAACATGGCATCCGGACCGTCGGTGCTCGGCGCCACCGTCCGAACGTTGATTGCACCGGCGGCCGTGTTCTTGCCGAACAGCGTGCCTTGCGGGCCGCGTAACACCTCGACCGCCTCGACGTCGACGAGTTCGTTGATCAGTGAGCTCTGACGAGAGCGATAAACGCCGTCCACGTACAGGCCGACCGACGATTCCACACCAAAGTTGTTGGAGGTCGAACCGATGCCGCGAATCGCGAAGTTCGACGTCGTCGTCGTCTGGCTGCCGCCGACGATGAGGCCTGGCACGTTCACCTGCAGGTCGATCATGTCCTTGATGCCGGACTGCTCGATCTGCGCACCGGTAACGGCAGTGATGGCAACGGGCTCATCCATGACGCTGACCGCGCCGCGCACCTTCGAGATAACGATAATCTCTTCGAGTACCTGGTTGCTGGCATCTTCCTGCGCCAGCGCGGGTGTCGCCATGAGCACACCGGCGAACGACAGTGCAATCACGCCCATGACCTGGCGAAACGAGGTAGCAATCGGATTCATTTCTCCCCCCCTTTGACTTGCTACGGTTCGGTGGCGGCCAGCATAGCATGGTTCTTGGCCGGGATATGGCATATAACCTTATGGAAATCGTATAGTTATCCAACGCCAACCAGGAATTGCATGGGGAAAACGATGCTGGGACTCATGATGGATTCGCCACTGCTGATCTCGACGATCGCAGAGCATGCCGAGAAATTTCATGGCGACCGCGAGATAGCGTCGGTCACAATGGATAATCCGCTGCATCGTTACACGATGCGCGAGTCGGTCGGCAGGGCCAGGCAGCTGGCCAATGCGCTCGACAGCCTCGGCCTCGAGCGTGGCGATCGGGAGGCGACGATCGCCTGGAACGATTACCGGCACCTCGAAATATATTATGGGGTCAGCGGATCGGGCCGCGTCTGCCATACGATCAATCCGCGCCTGTTTCCGGACCAGCTTATCTACATCATCAATCACGCCGAGGATCGGTATATCTTCACCGACGTGATGTTTGTCCCCCTGCTCGAAAAGCTGCTGCCACATATTGCGGGTGTCGAAGGTTTCGTCGTCATGACCGCCGAGGCGAACATGCCCGATACGTCGTTGCCCAACGCGATGTGCTATGAAACGCTGATCGCCGGCGCATCTCCGGATTATGAATGGCCGCAATTCGACGAGCGGACGGCGTCCGCATTGTGTTACACATCGGGCACGACCGGCGAACCCAAGGGCGTCCTGTATGACCACAGATCCACGGTCCTGCATGCCTATGCCAGCGTGGCACCCGATGTCGTGGGGCTATCGAGTCGCGATGTCGTATTGCCCGTCGTGCCGCTGTTTCACGTCAATGCCTGGGGCATTCCCTATTCGGCACTCATCGCCGGATCGAAGCTCGTCTTCCCCGGACCGAAGATGGGTGACGGCGAGGCATTGTATGCACTGATCGACAGCGAGCGAGTCACGGTAGCGCTCGGCGTCCCGACCGTCTGGCTCGGTCTGCTGCAGTATTGCGATCAGGCCGGAAAGAGAATGGATAGCCTCGAGCGCACGATAGTCGGCGGCGCAGCCGTGCCGCGTATCATGATCGA
>JARRMH010000253.1:0-4330 GCA_037386205.1 Woeseiaceae bacterium
ATCACTGATCGCCAGGGAAATGCCCTGTCGTGGGCGACTGCCGGCGGTTGTGGTTTCCGTGGTTCCCGGAAGTCGACCCCGTTTGCGGCCCAGGTTGCATCCGACAAGGCCGGTACGGGCGCCCAGGAATTCGGTGTGAAGAACCTGGACGTGCGTGTCCGTGGGCCAGGCCCCGGGCGCGAGTCGGCAGTACGTGCCCTGAACGCCCTGGGATTCCGTATTCAAAACATTGAGGACGTGACGCCGATCCCCCACAACGGATGTCGTCCGCCCAAGAAACGCCGCGTATAGAGGCTGAACAATGGCAAGATATTTAGGACCAAAGTGCAAACTGTCCCGCCGCGAAGGCACGGATCTGTTTCTTACGAGCGGGGTACGCCCGCTCGAATCGAAGTGCAAGCTGGAAGTTCCACCGGGAGGCCCCGCACAGAGGCGTCCTCGGATGTCGGACTACGGCTTGCAGCTCCGTGAGAAGCAGAAGCTTCGCCGCATGTACGGTGTGCTGGAGCGCCAGTTCCGCAACTACTACAAGCGTGCCGCACAGCTCAAGGGTTCGACCGGTGAAAACCTGTTGCGCCTGCTGGAAGGGCGCCTGGACAACACGGTTTACCGGATGGGATTTGCGTCCACGCGTGCAGAAGCCCGTCAGCTCGTGAGCCACAAGAGCATCGAGGTGAACGGCAAGGTCGTCAATATTCCGTCTGCCCAGTTGAAGGCCGGTGATTCAATCGGCGTTCGCGAAAAGGCGAAAAAGCAGCTGCGCATCCAGAATGCCATGGAGATTGCGAGCCAGGTCGGCTTGCCCGAGTGGGTCGACGTCGACGCAAAGAAGATGATGGGCGTTCTCAAGTCGTTGCCGGATCGGGAAGACATTCTCCCCGACATCAACGAAAACCTCGTCGTCGAGCTGTACTCGAAGTAATCGGAGGGTCTATACCCATGCAGGAATCAGTACACGAATTTCTGAAGCCGCGCGTTGTCAAGGTAACGCCGGTCGACGATCTACAGGCAAAAGTGGTTATCGAACCGTTCGAACGCGGTTTTGGCCACACGCTGGGCAATGCGTTGCGACGCATTTTGTTGTCGTCCATGCCGGGCGCGGCAATCACGGAAGCCGAGATCGAAGGTGTGCTTCACGAGTACACCAGCATCGAGGGCGTCCAGGAGGACGTCGTCGATATTCTGCTCAACCTCAAGCAGGTTGCCGTCACGATGAGTTCGCGTGACACGGCGGAGTTGCGGGTTTCGAAGAAAGGGCCTGGCCCTGTAACCGCGGGCGATATTCAGCTCGACCACGATGTTGAGGTAATGAATCCGGACCTCGTGATCGCCAACCTGACCAAGGCCGGCGAGCTGAACATGCTTCTCAAGGTGGAGCGCGGCCGCGGCTATCGCCCGGCGACGCAGCGCCCGTCCTTCGAGGAACATGCAGGGCCAATCGGCCGCCTGCAGCTCGATGCGTCCTTCAGCCCGATCGTGCGCGTGACGTACGGCGTCGAATCGGCCCGCGTGGAACAGCGCACCGACCTCGACAAGCTGCTGATCGATATCGAAACGAACGGCACGATCGACCCCGAAGAGGCTATCCGTCGCGCGGGCAGCATCCTCAAGGATCAGCTGTCGGTGTTCGTCGATCTGCAGGGCCAGGAAGAGGGCGTTGGGGCCCAGGCCGAGAACCAGGTGGACCCGATTCTGCTCCGGCCCGTCGACGAACTCGAGCTCACGGTCCGGTCGGCCAACTGCCTCAAGGCAGAAAACATCATGTACATCGGGGACCTCGTGCAGCGGACCGAGGTCGAGCTCCTCAGGACGCCGAACCTCGGCAAGAAGTCGCTGACGGAGATCAAGGAAGTGCTGGAAGGGCACGGCCTGGGCCTGGGTATGCACCTCGACAACTGGCCGCCGGCAAGCCTGCGTCCCGAACACGAATTGATGATGTAACCACTGACAACCGCAGGAGCGGCTTCGGCCGCGATTGCTTCGGCGTCGAATGTGCGGTCCCCAAAGGCCCTACCACAGATGCCTGAAGACCCTCCTGCAAGCAAGGAAATCGAACAATGCGCCATAGAAAGTCCGGTCGTCGACTCGGCCGCAACAGCCCGCATCGCAAAGCCATGTTTCGTAACATGGCCGCTTCGATGTTGCGGCATGAAACGATTCGCACAACCTTGCCGAAGGCCAAGGAGTTACGGCGTGTCGTGGAGCCGCTGATTACGCTCGCCAAAGAAGACAGCGTGGCGAATCGCCGCCTGGCGTTCGACCGGCTGCGTGACAAGGAAGCCGTCGGTAAGCTGTTCTCGGAGATCGGGCCGCGGTTCAGGGAGCGCCCGGGTGGTTACCTGCGGATCCTGAAGACGGGCCCACGCCCGGGTGACGCCGCGCCCATGGCGATCGTCATGCTGACCGAACTGGCCGAGCAGAAAGCGGCCGACGAGTAAGGTCGCGGCAGCGGGATCGTCTTCCCGACAAAACAGTGTCAGACAAGCCGGGCTGAGCCCGGCTTTTCTTTGCCCACAGTGCGGCGGCCTCAGTCCCGATTATGCGCGGCATCCAGCGCATCGGCGAGCAGGTCTGCCCAGCGGCGCAGTATCCGGTTGGCTTCGGCGCGGTTGCTGGCGGAGCTCGACCACTGCAACGTGCCCCAGTCCCTCCCGCGTTGCCGGTCGGCAACTTCGCCGATCTTGTCGCCGGTTACAGAATCGTAAAACTCCATATAGAGCGTCATCTGGCCCGGATCGGCCGCGAAAGTCGTCGTCCGCGTCGCGGACCGAAGATCGGGCGCCGTAACGTCGAGATCGACAATGGCGGGCCGCAGCAACAGGACATCATCGCCGGTTCTGTCGACCACCGCGTAACCGCGGTCGGTAAGGACTTTCGAGAACTCGGACTGGAACGCCTCGCTCAGTTCAGCCTTGATGCGCTCCATGTCGGATTCGCGCACGCGATTGCCGTGAGACATCTGGTCCCGGTTGAAGTCCCGCATCCAGTTCTTCCGGAACGAGACCGGCGCTTCCGCAATTGCGATTGCGTTGTAGCCGGTGAGAGTGGCGCCTTCCTGCCAGTACACGGCGTCGACGTTCTTGCTCTCGATCCTGGTCAGGCCGTCGCTCGTTACGGCCGGAAGGTCGTCGCCTGTTGTGGCGCAGCCCGTCACGAGGATTGTCGCGCCAAGCAGCGCTGCAAATGTGCGTTGGTGGATTCCGGTTTTCATTTCTTAATTCTCCTTGCCGGTTGGTTTGACAGTCTAAGAAGTCGGGAAGTTTCGCTGGCGCTCGCGCGTCGGTGCGCTGGTCAGAACCGAAACACGACACCCGCAAAAGCCTCCAGCTGCGCCAGCAGATCACCCTCGATCTGTACGGCGCAGGTGTTCAGATCGGGGCCGGTACTGCAGAACAAATCCGTGTCCGAATCCGTAAGCGTGCCATGGGCCCGCGCTTCCAGCCGGATTCCGAGGCGGGCCAACGGCCTGATCTGCAAGCCGACTCCGATCGAACCGGAAAAAAAGATGTCGCTTTCGGCATCTGTCTCGATCCGTGTTCCGCCGATCGTTGCAGCAAGGTAGGGACGAACCGTGTCGCCCCGGCCCTGGTAGGTTCCTCCGATCTGCAGAGTCTGCAATTCGAGGTCGACGAACGGTTGAATGCCGGCGCCTGACTCCAGCCTTGCCTCGGAAGACTGCCGGGAGAACAGCAGCTCCCACTGGGTGTTCTCCGTGTCTCTGAAATTAAGAATCAGTCCGAGGCTCGATGAATCCTGGATTTCGTACGATGCATCCGACCCCTCGATTTCGAAGGTGCCTCCCAGCCGATAGCCTCCAACCGGCGAAATCTCGAAACGGTTTTCATGTTCCGCGGCGATAGCTGCCGAGTGGCAAAGAGCGACTGCGAAAAACGTCAGAATCCTGTAAATGATTTTCTCCGGCGGGACCTCGTCAGCGGCGCGTTGCCATCAACTTCCCAGGTTTGAAAATACACCCACGGCGAGTTCCGCCCAGACATAGAGGAACACTGCTCCGAACAATACACCGACGACTGTACGTTGTTGAGGAGAGATCTTTCTCGCTGCCAGCACGAACAGGGTGGCCATGCCGGACAGAAGGACGCCCATGACGATGAAATCAGTCCGGTCCCAGCGCACTTCAGTCGTGAATTGCATCGCGATCAAAGGCACCAGCAAGATGGCCAGCGTCGCAAGTACGATCCACGCGAAGATGGGATTTCGCAAGATCAAGTTACCGGTCTGTTGCTTCATCACGCAGTCCGTTCCGTCCCGAGTGAGTTCGATGTTCCAGAATATGTCGAAACAGGTGTCTGAAAAACAAGAAGAAACA
>JARRMH010000254.1:0-4327 GCA_037386205.1 Woeseiaceae bacterium
GCGAACACCCGACCGGCGACCTGTACAGAAAGCTGTTTGCGCTGAAAAAGGTCAACACTGCACTTTGGAATGGTCAGTGGGGTGCGACGATGGTCCGTATCTGGAACAGCGCGCCGAACAAGGTGCTGAGCTTCGTTCGCGAGAATGAGCAGGACAAGGTGTTCGCCTTGATAAACTTCTCACCAGATAAGCAGAGCGTGACGCTACTGGATGGACCGTTTGGTGGCACGTACCGTGATTACTTCAGCGGAGAATCTTTCACGGTTAGCGCTGACACCGAGTTGGTGATACCTCCCTGGGGCTATCGGGTGTTGGTGCAGTAGCGTCTGATCACCGTGTTTATTCGTGCGTCCCTAGCACTCGTTGTGCCATGCAGGGGACTGTTCATCGGTCAGGATTCCCTTGCGCGCACAGGGTCCCGGGTTGGGTGCTTGATTTGGTTCCAAATGAGACTATAATTAGTCCCAGTTGGGACACTTTTGGAGTCGGGATGACGCAAACGGTGCCAAAATCAGAAGCGAGCCGTATTGCCCGGTTCATGGGCCTGAGAAAGTGGCAGGACATGAATGATCTGAAACTTGTCAGCAAGGTAGAGTCGGGTCTGCCGGTTTCTGCCGTGCGCAGGATAGTCCACAGAATCGACCCCAACGAGTTGAGCGTCACGGTTTATGACGTTATACCCAAGACGACCTACTACCGCATCAAGGACAAGAAGAAGCCGCTGAGCAGGGAACAAAGTGAGAAGGTTTTTGCGTTGTCCAAGGTCTTTTCCGAGACACTCCGGCACTACCACGACGATCAGGAATCGGCGTCGATGTTCCTGATGCGAGACCACCCGCTGCTTGGGGGGCGATCGCCTCTGAACGTTGCTCGCGAGTCGACCGCAGGGGCGGACCTGGTATTGAAGCTCCTGGATCAGGCTGAGGCGAGTGTCGCCGTGTAATGGCGGCACGCAAACTGTCAGATCAGCTGACTGTCTGGCGAATCGGAGACCCGGCTGGACGATTCCCGATCTACAGCGAAGAAGGTGCGAGACGTCATGAGGGGCGCTGGCACACGAAAGGCCAGGACGTAATCTATACGAGCGAGCACTACGGAACCGCGATGCTCGAAAAACTCGTGCACTACAACGGCGTCCTCCCTCCCAATCAGCATTTCGTCCAGATCCGGATTCCGGCCGGCGTCAGCTATGAAGTGGCGACCAGGGACTCGGTTGAGGGATGGGACAGGCCGGATGGGGCGGAATCCCGCGAATTTGGCCGCAAGTGGCTCGACGAGAAACGAAGCGCCATTTTGTTCGTGCCGAGCGTCGTGTCTCGTGAAGAGAACAACGTTCTGATCAATCCGAACCACACGGACGCCACCCGAATCAAGGTCGGCCGGGAGCAGCCCGTACGTTGGGATGCTCGACTGTTCGAATAGCGCGTCCTGGACGAACTCAGGCGGCTGGCCGGCACGACCTGATTTCGTCAGGCAAAGTTACCAGCGTCGCACGCGCCCGGTGTCGACATGCACGAAATTCGACTTGGCGTAATAGCCGACGCCACCGCGTTTCTGCGCCAGTGCCGCATCCCGCAGTTTCGGCAACTCGACGTCATCCAGCCGGACATCGATCGCCTTCCCCAGAAGATGCTGGCTTTTTTTCGCGACCCCGCCGCTGCGGCTGCGCAGCATGTCATTGGTTTTCGGAGACCGATAGGCCGAAATCACCTCGTATCGCCCCTGGCTGCCAAGCGATTCACGGATGTCATAAATAAGGTTGAGGAGTTCCGGGTCGATCTCCGTGACATCTCCGGTTCGAAAATCGGAAAGAAATTCATTGATTTCCTGGAGTGCAGGCTGGATGAACTTGCCACCACGAGCGAAAGTCACGTCGAGCGTTTTGCCCGTGTGGGTGTGATAGAACGACAGGCGCTTTTCTTCCATGCCAAGCGCATGCTTCATGGGCAATAGCAGGCCGGCGAGCGAAGTGCCGAGCACTGACTTCAGCAAGTGACGGCGTTGACGACGTTTTTGCCTTTTCATGACTGCCAATTATACTCGGATTTTCTCGCAAATCTCGTGTCCACGTCACTCGTGTCCACGCCGAAGGAATCCATACAATGAAGAGAACCTTTCCGTGGTTTATAGCCGCGATTCTGCTTCTGCACGCCCCGCTCGCAGCGGCGCAGCAATCTGCCGTCAGCGAAGCAATTCGGGTCGAAATTGAGCAGTTGCGAGAAAGCAACGTGCTCAGCATCGGGGGAGTCGACATAGCCGGCGGCAGCCTGCTGGCCGAGGTCTACGAGCAGAGCAACTTCGAACCCAATTGGACGAGCCGGGAGAAGATCGGCGAACTGATCACGGCCATCAAGAATTCCTATCTTGACGGACTTGATCCTGACGATTACCACCTCGAGGAGGCCGAGTACGTGTTGCGTGAACTCGGCAAGGGCAACCTGCAAAGTCCGCGTGAGCAGGCCGCGCTCGACGTGATGTTGACCGATAGCCTGTTCCGGCTCGGTTATCACCAGGTCTTCGGCAAGGTCAACCCGAACAACCTTGACCCGTTTTGGAACTTTCGGCGGGAGCTGGGCGATGAACCACCTGCGGTCACGATGCAGAAAGCGATGGACGCACCGTCATTGCTCGAGTTTCTCGATGAGCTGAGGCCACGCGGGGCTTTCTACAACCGCCTGCGTGCGGCGCTGGCCGAGTACCGGGAGTTGGCTGCCGCCGGTGGATGGCCGACGGTCGCCGAAGGTGAAACCCTGAGACCCGGCGCGAGCGATCCGCGCGTTTCTCAGGTTGCCGAGCGACTGGTCGTGACCGGCGATATCGCGGACGCTGCGCCATATGCCAACAGCGACGTTTACGATGATGCACTTGAGGCCGGCGTAAGCCGCTTCCAGGAACGACATGGCCTGGACAGTGACGGTGTCATCGGCCCGGCAACCCTGCGCGCCATGAACGTGCCGGTTGAGGACAGGATCACGCAGCTGCGGATCAATCTGGAGCGAGCCCGGTGGGTGTTCGACGACGTCACCGAAGATTTCATCATCGTAAACATAGCCGCCTTCAAAGCCTACGTCGTTCGCAACAGCGAGATTGTCTGGCAAACGGCTGTGCAGGTTGGCGCGACTTACCACCAGACGCCGGTCTTCCGGGACGAGATGAAGTACGTCGTTTTCAATCCGACCTGGACCGTGCCCTACAGCATCGCGACCAAGGAAATGTTGCCGCGCATCAAGAACGATCCCGACTATTTCGAGACACGGGACTTCGATATCAAGGACAGTTCGGGTGCGATCGTTCCTGCCGACAGCATTGACTGGTCGCAGCTCAGCCGCAGCAACTTTCCTTACACGTTCGTTCAGCGGCCTGGGCCGCGGAATGCACTCGGTCGAGTCAAGTTCATTTTTCCGAACGAACACGCCATTTACCTGCACGACACGCCGAGCAAGGCGCTGTTCGAGCAGGCCGAGCGCGCATTCAGCCATGGCTGCGTGCGCGTGGAAAACCCGTTCGACCTTGCGGAAGAGTTGCTTGGCTCGGAGGGTTGGGACGAGGAGAAAATCCAGGCGACACTCGACAGTCTCGAGACGACAACCGTGTACCTGGCGGAGCCGCTGCCTGTATTGCTGCTCTACTGGACAGTCGAGATCGGTCCGGACGGTGACACCCGTTTTTACACCGACGTTTACGAACGCGACGAGCGTATTGCCACGGCACTGGCCGCGCCGTTCCAGGCCGAACTTCCGGAAACTTAGCCGATACCGGGCGCACTATTCACCGGGGGTGTCGATCCGTGCGTTTTCGACGTGATATCCCTTAACTGGATCTGCGGCACGGACTCATGTGCTAGGTTGATTGTGTGAATGGCGTTTCGAGGGCGAAGTGATGAGGGCAATTTTCTTGTTGTTTCCAGGTCTTGTCATGAGCGGTTGCGTTCTCCAGCCACCGACGCCCGAAGAAATCGCCGCGGCGCCATTCGATCGGGTCGAGGAGCCCCAGATTGTCTGTCGGAAGGAGAAGCCGACGGGTTCGAATCGACCAGTGACAGTCTGCCGGGAGGTACCTGACGCCCTGGACCGGCAACAGACCAAACGTGATATGAAGGTGCTGCAACGGCAATCGGAGCTGATCAACTAAAGGTACCGCGTTACCGCGGATGAGTCCGAAAAGTGGTGAACCGAACGATTGTTGTTGCAATTGTATTGGCCGCAATGACGTACCTGTATCGAGTGGCCAGGCAAGGCGTGTCGGAGCCGGAGGCACGCGAGGACCTTGATGCAATATGGACGCCGGAGGGAACCTGGGAGCGCTACATGGACGAGATTCTGGAAAC
>JARRMH010000255.1:0-4282 GCA_037386205.1 Woeseiaceae bacterium
ATTCGACGAGTTGATGAAAGCATTGAGGGAACGGCTCGAGGAACAGGAGGACCGCCACGAGGGCGGCAGCAAATGGATCGGCACGGCCGGCACCTCGCCATTCGGTGCCTACGGTTACAACCCGGAAGGCGTGCGCATCGGGCAGGACGGATCGCGCAATCGCCGCGCCGTGAAAGTCTGGGATCGGCGCGAATACCGCAACCTCGACGACTCACTCGAACTCGGCACGCGCAACATCAAGGTTGCGCTGCGGCGTCTGCGCAAATTTGCCCGGGAAGGGGCTGCGGACCAGCTGGATCTCGACGACACGATCGACAAGACGGCGCGCAACGCGGGCCTGCTCGATATCCGCATGGTCCCGGAACGGCATAATGCGATCAAAGTGCTGCTGTGCCTTGATGTCGGCGGGTCGATGGACGATCACGTCCACGTGTGCGAGGAAATGTTCTCGGCCGCGCGCAGCGAATTCAAGCACCTCGAATACTTCTATTTCCACAACTTCATCTACGAAGCCCTGTGGAAGGACAACCGGCGCCGGCACACCGAGAAGACAATGACGCTCGACATCGCGCACACGTACGGCCCGGATTACAAGCTCATTTTCGTCGGCGACGCGACCATGAGCCCTTACGAAATCGCCTATCCTGGCGGCAGCGTCGAACACTGGAACGAAGAGGCCGGCGCGGTCTGGATCCGACGCTTGCTGAATACCTATCCGAAGGCAGTCTGGCTCAATCCGGAACCGCGCGAGCGCTGGGACTATACGCCGTCAACGAAGCTGGTTCGTGAACTGATGGATGACCGGATGTACCCGCTCACGATCGCCGGCCTTGACGCAGCGATCCGGGAACTGCATTGAGCGGTCCCGCTCAGGGAGCACCGAGTTCGGCCAGATCGGCGAGAACCTGCTGCGAGTGCGTGTCGGGATTGACCTTTTCGTAGTGCTTGGCGACGGTCCCGTCCGGGCCGATGATGAAGGTCTGGCGCTTCGCGATTTCCATTCCAGCCATCCGCGTCTTCACGCCGTATGCCGACGATGCGGCACCACCGACATCGGCCAGCAACGGGAAAGGCAGACCGTGCTTCTCCGCAAAGCCCTTGTGCGACTCGACGTCGTCCAGGCTCACGCCGAGGATCTGGGCGTTGAGGTCGCGGAAGGCAAAAACGTTGTCGCGAAACTCACAGGCCTGAGTCGTACATCCCGGGGTATCGTCCTTGGGATAGAAATACAGGACAACCCACTGATCCCGGTAATCCTCGAGCGAATGCAACTGGCCGTCCTGGTCAGGCAACTCGAACTCCGGTGCCGGGCTGCCGACGGCGACCTGATCATTCGCCACGCCGATTGACGTAAATCCGAAAACAACGGCTGCGGCCGCCGCCAGAGAGATGAAAAGAGTGCTTCGCTTCATGGAATCCGTCCAAAATTGCATGTCACACTATAATACGGATACACAGCGGGCAATGTAACTCTTTGTAATGATGACGACGTCGCGGGAAGACGTGAAGACGGCCCTCGTGCTGCCGGGGGGCGGCGCGCGCGGCGCTTTCCAGGTCGGGGTGCTCAAAGCCCTGGCGGATTTGCTGCCGCGCCGGTCGCCGAATCCGTTCCCGATCCTGAGCGGAACCTCGGCCGGTGCCGTCAATGCGATCGTGATTGCGACCCGCTCCCACCGCTTCCGGACCGCGGTTGCCGAACTCGACAGGGTCTGGTCCCATTTCCACTGCGACCAGGTCTATCGGACCGACCACCTGACGATGCTGAAGAGCAGTCTGCACTGGATCCTCGGACTCACGCTCGGCGGCTGGCTCGTCGGCATGCCCGAGTCACTCCTCGACAACACGCCGCTGCGCAATCTGCTCAGCCGCAACCTGCACTTCCCGCGAATTCGGGACGGCATCGAAGCGGGCCACCTCGATTCGATCGCGGTCACTGCCGCGGGCTATGCGTCAGCACGCTCGATTTCCTTCTTCGAGGGCCGCCCGGAACTGTCCGGCTGGCAGCGGACACGTCGGCTCGGCAGGAAAACCGACCTGCATCTCGATCACGTGATGGCCAGTATCGCTGTCCCGTATGTGTTTCCTCCGGTGCGCATCGGCAAGGAGTACTTCGGCGACGGGGCCATGCGGCAGGCCACGCCCCTCAGTCCTGTGGTCCACCTGGGTGCCGACCGGATACTTGTTATCGGAATTCGTGACGAAACCGGCGGAGCAGAACCTGAGTACTCCGACAATCCGCCGAGCTTTGCCCAGATTGCGGGCTACATGCTCGATACGCTGTTCATGGACGGCCTGTATTCGGACCTCGAACGCGTCACGGGGATCAACGATCTCCTCGACAGCCTGCCGCAGGACGAGGTGACGCTCGGCGAGCGCCGCCTGCGGCCGATCGACACGATGCTTATCGTGCCCAGCAGGGACCTGCGCAGCCTGGCCGAAAAACACCGGAAGGAACTGCCATTCGCGATCCGTGCGCTGCTGCGCGGCGTGGGCGGCCGCGGCAAGCGCGAGCACCGGCTGCTGAGTTTCCTGCTTTTCGAGCAGGAATACACGCGCGAACTCATTCGTCTCGGCTACGAGGATGCGATGAACGTCAGGGACGAGTTGCTGGATTTCGTGAGCGGGCGTGAGGTCCCGCGGCTGTTCGCTCCCGCGTGGATTCGACGCGACCTGAGTTCGCTCACTCCTGTTTGAGGCGATCCTCGGACAGGGCGTTGTGGCGCGTGAGGACCTGCTCATGCACGTCGCGAAGGGCCGTGCCCAGTTTTTCGACCATGTAGACGGACCGATGCTGACCGCCCGTGCAGCCGATCGCCACGGTCATGTACCCGCGACTGGCGTCCCGGTAATGCGGTATCCAGCGTTCGAGGAACCGGCGGATATCCTCGAACATGGCGGTGTAGTGGTCCGCGGCGTCGAGGAAGGCCTGCACCTCTTCGTCCAGCCCGGTCAGTCCTCTGAGCTCCATCGTCCAGTAGGGGTTCGGCAGACTGCGCAGATCGAAGACAAAGTCCGCATCAGCGGGAATTCCGAACTTGAATCCGAACGACTCGATCAGGACCGACAACGTTTCCGTTTCGCGGCGATCGACCCGGTTGCGGATAATGTCTGCGAGCTCGTAGATGCTCGTCTCCGACGTGTCGATGACGAGATCGGCAGAGAATTCGATATCGGTGAGAATCGCACGCTCGGCCTCGATCGCCCCACGGAGCTGGGTTCCGACTTCGGCCAGCGGGTGACGGCGGCGCGATTCGCTGTAACGTTTCAGCAGAATGTCGTCTCTGGCATGCAGGAAAATAATGTCGGTATCGACGCCCTGGCTTCGCAAGTCGTGCAACAGATCGGGCAGAGCGTCGAGATTGGCGGCTTGATTGCGTGCGTCGAGGCCGACGGCCAGACGGCTCGATGCTTGGTTTCTGCTGCCGCGTATGTCGTCGACGGCCGCCTGCAACAGGCTGGCCGGAAGGTTGTCGATGCAGTAGCAGCCGAGGTCCTCCAGGACGTGGAGTACGACAGACTTGCCGGAACCCGACAGCCCGCTGACGATGATCAGGCGCAGTTCGCCTGACATAGTGTCGTTTCTGCGCCCTCGATCAGCGCGTCGTACAGGTCACTGCTGCTGTTCATTTTGCGCAGGCGGGCGCGCAGCTTGTCGTCGGCGAGCATTTCCGTAACCAGCTTCACGTCAGCGCGGTGATTGTCGTCGATCTCGAGGGGCAGCAACATCCCGACAACCAGGTCGACGGGCCGGCCGTCCGCAGAATCAAAATCGACGGGTTCGGATAACTTGATGAGGACGGCGGTGCTGTCATCGATACCGTCTATGCGGCAATGCGGGAACGCTGCACCGCTGTTCAGGCTGGTGCATCCGAGGCGTTCGCGCTCGATCAGACACTCGAAAATATCGTCGCTCGCGAGATCCTCGTAGTTGCGCGTCAGCAGTTCGCTGAGGATTTCCAGGCAGTGTTTCTTGCTGCGCGCCGTCGCGTTGCAAAGGACGCCGTCCGGCTTGATGATTTGCTGGAGGGACATGGCTGGGGCACTCTGGCTCTTGTTTATTTTTATCGCGTCTTGTTCTCGGGACGGCCGGTGCCGCAGAGGGCGGCGCCGGCTATTTGTGTCAGGCATACCGGGTTTTTTGTTTGTCTTTTGCCCGGTGATCGACGAGTTTTTCCTTGTACTTGCGTACCCGTCGTTCGAGTTTGTCGACCAGGCCGTCGATCGCCGCATACATATCTTCTTCCGTGTGATCGCAGTAGATGGTGCCGCCGTTCACGCTGGC
>JARRMH010000256.1:0-4276 GCA_037386205.1 Woeseiaceae bacterium
GAAAAAGCTAACATTATAACAATTGCTGTTTGTTTCGGAGGAATGATTCTTTTTTTCATTGGCGGTCTGGAACCCGGACAGTTTAAAGGAAATATTTTTGCATTAATGTCCGGGATAGTGTTTGCTGCTCTTTTCCTCGGCTTAAAGAAGAATAATAAGAAATATCAACAAAGTTCAATCTTTATTGGGAATATTATAGTAGCAATCATCTGCATTCCATTTCTTTCAACTTTGCAGGAAATTGTTTTTACTGATTTGTGGAAGGTTAACTATCTCGGAGTATTTCAGATTGCTATTGCTTACGCATTCTTCTCATCAGGATTAAAAAGAGTATTTGCCGTTGAAGCTTCAATCATTTCAATGGTAGAACCGGTTCTCAATCCGGTTTGGGTATTTTTTGGTTATGGAGAAATACCATCTATTACGGCAATTATAGGAGGTATAATAATCATAACTGCAATTACAATCAGGACAATCCAACTGGGGCGAACGTTATTTGGTAGAAGGTTCAATTAAAAAATTTACGGTGCTAACCTGAATATTCTCCATTCTTGATCTTCAAATTTATAACAAATTCTATCATGAAGTCTGCCCGGTCTTCCCTGCCAGAACTCGAAATAATTTGGGATAATAACATAACCTCCCCAAAAATCCGGTAAAGGAATTTCTTTATCACCAAATTTTTTCCTGTACTCCTCAAATTTATTATCAAGCGATTTCCTGTCCGGTATCACGGAACTCTGATGTGAAGCCCAAGCACCGATCTGGCTTTCTCTTGGTCGTGTGCGAAAGTATTTCTCAGATTCTTCTCTGCTTATTTTTTCAGATTGGCCCACTATTCTCACCTGGCGCTGCTGTTCCTTCGGGACCGGCCCGAGTACATGGTGGGGCTCATCCTCATCGGGCTGGCGCGCTGCATCGCCATGGTGATCGTGTGGAACGACCTGGCGGCTGGCGACCGGGAGTACGCTGCGGGCCTGGTGGCGCTCAACAGCCTGTTCCAGGTGCTGTTCTACGGCGTCTACGCCTACCTCTTCGCCACGTTGCTCCCTTCGTTGCTGGGCCTGAAGGCGCATGCCGTGGCCATCTCGATGGGCGAGGTGGCGCGGGCGGTGTTGCTGTACCTGGGCGTGCCCTTCGGTGCAGGACTGCTCAGCCGGCTGCTGTTGCTGCCGGCGATGGGTCGCGAGTGGTATGAGCGGCGCTTCCTGCCTGCGATCAGCCCCATCACGCTCGTGGCGCTGCTGCTCACCATCGTGGTGATGTTCAGCCTCAAGGGCGGCCTCATCCTCAGCCTTCCGCTCGATGTGCTGCGCATCGCGGTGCCGCTGATCCTGTACTTCGTGATCATGTTCCTGCTCAGTTTCTGGATGGGTCGGCGTTCCGGCGCTGGCGGCGCTGTCACGACCACGCTCGCGTTCACGGCGGCCAGCAACAACTTCGAGCTGGCGATCGCGGTCGCCATCGCGGTGTTCGGCATTCAGTCCGCCGTGGCGTTCACGGCCGTAATCGGGCCGTTGGTCGAGGTGCCGGTGATGCTCGCGCTCGTCAACGTCGCCTTGGCCTTTCGCAGGCGGTGGTTCGCTAGCGAGACCGTGAACCGCGGAGGCGATGCCTCCAGCCGGAGCGAGGTCGCCGCCCCTCGGCCGACGGCGGGGCTCGACTGATGCGCTTGCTGGTGCTGTGCACGCACAACAGTGCCCGTAGCCAGATGGCGGAGGGGTGGCTGCGGCACCTCGCCGGGCAGGCTGGGCTCGACGTCGAGGTGTGGTCGGCCGGTACGGAGAAGACCCGTGTCAAGCCGGAGGCCGTCGAGGTCATGGCGGAGCGCGGGATCGATCTCTCCGGGCACACCAGCAAGACGCTCTTCGAGTTGTCCGACCCTTGGGCGTTCGATGTGGTGCTCACCGTGTGCGACGACGCCAACGAGACCTGCCCGGCCTACCCGGCGCGCACGACGCGCCGGCACGTCAGCGTGCCCGATCCGAGCGGGCACGACCTGGCGGCCTGGCGGGAGGTGCGTGAGGCTCTCGGGCGCCTGAGCGCGGAGCTCATCGCCGGCGTGCGCCAAGGGGCCGTACCAACCGATGAGGCGCTGGCGCGGGCGCTCGCCATGCCGACGAAGCGGGGACGGTCATGAGCAGGGATTCGGTCCTGTTCCTCTGCACGGGCAGTAGCGCCCGCAGCCAGATGGCGGAGGCCTTCCTCCGCGAGCTGGCCGGCGATCGCTACGAGGCCTACAGCGCCGGCCTCGATCCGCGACCCATCCACCCGCTCACGTATCGCGTGATGAGGGAAGTCGGCTTCCATCTCGGCGGACACACGTCCAAGAGCGTGAGGAACTTTCTCGGTCGGTGCCACTTTGGCTATGTCATCACCGTTTGCGACCAGGCCGAGAAGAACTGTCCGACCACCTTCCCCGGTCACCCGGTGCGACTGCATTGGAGTTTCCCCGACCCTTCCGGTGCGGCCGGGAGCGAGGCAGGCCGACTCGCTGTCTTCCGAGACGTTCGGGACGCCATCCGTGCGCAGGTCGTCCGCTTCCTCGAGATTCCTGTCCGTGGGTCCGAGGTGTGACTGTGGGCAACGCCGCTCGCTCTACAGGGACCTGGAAGGGGGCACTGTCCATACGTGCCGGAGGCCCTACGCTCGGAGGAGGCGGACCAGGGTGCGTCCGTGGACGGTGCCTACGGTGGCGCCGGATACCAGCAACCCTGCGCCGAGGACGCTGACCGTTTGCCACGATGCCGACAGGACCAAGGCTCGGTCGATCGCGAAGAAGATGATGGGCATGCCGATCGCCCAGGCGATCATGTTGGCGGGGATCCACGCGCCTGCGTGGGGCACGTGCCGACGAAGTGCGAGCGCCTGGAACAGGGAGAGGATGGCGCCTGCAACGGCGCCGAGGATGGCCGCGAGCGGCAGGACGATCCAGACGGGAGGTTCGGAGGACGCCCCGCCGCTGGCGCCGCCTGCGGCGTCCATGAGCGTCGATGGCAGGTAGCCCAGGGCGTAGGCGATGAGGGCGCCGATGAGCGTGGCCCGCCACCAGGTACCGACGGACAGGCGAGGGAGCCAGGGGCGCATCGCACGGTGCTGCAGGAGCGCGACAACGGTGGCTTCGAGCACGCCGGTGAGGACCAGTACGGCGAAACCGACGAGAAGACCGGAGGGACCACGGCTTCCTTCGATGCTCGGCATGATCGCTGCAATGGAAGCGAAGGTCGCGCCGAGTCCCAGCAGTTCGCCGGCGGCGTTGGCGAGGATCCAGCGGGGATAGAGTGCTCGCTGCCGCGGGGCGACGACTACGCTCGGAGCATCTCGAAGGACTTGAGTACGGTCAGGCTCCGGTAGGTGATCCACGGATCGTCTCGTCCCTTCTGCCCGCGGTCGGCCCACATCTTTCCGTTCAGGCCGCCGGTCTGCTTCCACCGTCCGGTGCGCGTGCGCAGGGTGAGCAGGAGCGCGAGGCCCCGGTCGATCGCTTCGTTCCGCTGCGCGCCGGCAAGGGCGAGCACCCAGAGCACCTCGAGCAGGTCGGCGTTGTAACCGTGCGGGAAGCTCAACCGTAACCATCCGGCCTTCTCGACGCGCTCGTCGAGTCGACCCTGCGCGATCCAAGCCGTCTTCCTGGTGCGCACGTCCTCGAGCGGGAGGTGGCGGGTGGCCTTGGCGAAGGCTTGGGCCTGCGCAGGCACGTAGCGGAACAGCCCGATGCCCTGCAGGACCTGGACGCCATCCTCGAGCATGCGGTCTTCGTTTGGCGTGCGCTCTGCGGCCGGGATCGTGAGGAGTGCCTTGAGCGTCTCCGGCAGCGTCATGATGCAGGCTGGGAGCAGCGAACGGTCCAGTACGCCGCAATCGAGCCCCCACCCGGGCCGGTGGAGATGGTGCAGCGTCGCCCGGGCGCCGCGGGTAACTGCGTGGTCGGGAAGCCCGAAGCGGCTCAGGACCGTGACCATGCGGGCGGTGAGACAGGCGATGGGGTGGATCCAGGAAACGGGCTGGGCGCCGTCGAGGGGTGCAACGTCGCGTCCTCGGACGCGCTGAACGGGCTTGGCCGCACTCAGAAGGTACGCCGCCCCCTCTGCGGCCACCGGATGCTCTGCCGGGAGGCCCATCTCGGACAGGTGTGCGAGGGTCCAGGTGGCACCACGGTACTTCTGGTACGGCCCGAGCTGGTGGACGCGGCCCCCGGCCCATGCCTCCAACGCCGCACGCACGAAGGGTTGCGAGGGGATCGCCTTCCGTGCCGCGATGACGTCGGGGTCGTCGA
>JARRMH010000257.1:0-8279 GCA_037386205.1 Woeseiaceae bacterium
TCGCCCGTAACGGGGTCGACGAGACTCAGCAGCTTGTAAGGGTTGTTCAGATAGCCCTGCGAATTGCTGTACGAGTAGTTTGCCTGCACGACGAGATTGGGGCTAATGACCTGCGAGACGCCGACCACGAAGTCGAGTACGTCCTTGTCCTTGTCCCCTTCGCGATTGGTGACGTTGTCGATTTCAAGCATCGGGGTGAACGGCACGGGTGCGCCGCCGACGGGCTCGATGCTGTCGCTGGCGAATGCGAATCCTGCCGATACCGTCGTGTTGCGTCGATTGAAAGCGTGCGCATACCGGGCATTCACGCCCGTGTGCAGATAATCGTATTCCTTCGAGGCGCTGAAGCCGAAGTCGACCAGGCCCTTTTCACCCACCGGTTGCTGCCAGTTGCCGGAGATCGCGACGCGGGTGTCGTGGAACGTGTCATCCAGCGGCAGATCGCCGGCGGCTACCGTGTAGTTGTCCTTGCCGGACGGCCGCGTGTAGGTTTGCGGGACGTCCTGGCGGATCGTTCCGTTCGGGCTCGCCCCGGTCAGCGTATCGACCGTCAGTCCGAACGTCAGGAAACGATCATCGGTAAAACGTCGTGTCGTCAGCGACTTGAAACTGAGATCCTGGACGCGATCGCCGTCTTCACCGTAGTACAGCAGAGACGTGTTGAAATCCCAGCCCGGATCCTCCTGGGCATCTGCGGGAGCAGGCAATCCCGTCCCCAGCAACGCACAGGTGGCCGACGCCAGCGCGGTCGAAATGGTTCTTTCCGCCTTCCGATTTCGCCTGCTCATATCAGTTGCACCCACAGCCGCCGCCGCCGAAGCCGCGGCCGCCGCTGGTCGCTTCCTTGCTGAAATAGATGTGATCGTCAGTCGCGGATTCGAGCGGATCCGCAATGAGCTGCATATCCTCGCGAGCCAGCACGTCGCGCTCCCATGGCTGCACGCCCAGCGACGAGCATCCGGTCAGTAACAAGAGCAAAATTGCGGCGATTCCTGTCTTCATTGTGAGTCTCCGAGAGCATCGACGAGCAGGGCTTCGTACTCGTCCTGGCTCCTGACTTTGAATCCGAGATGGCGGGTAACGATTTCGCCGTCCCGCCCGATCACGTAGGAACTCGGCATGGCTTCGACGCCGAACTCCTCGGCGAGGCGACCGTCCGTGTCGTAATGAATGCGAAAGTCTGCGGGGACCTCGGCGAGGAATTGCTCGGCCGCCGCCCGCTCGCGGTCGACGTTCACGCCGATGACGACCAGGCCGCGCTCCCCGTAGCGGGCGTGCATGGCGTTCATCCAGGGGAAAGAGCGGCGGCATGGTACACACCATGACGCCCAGAAATCGACGACCACCACCTTGCCGCGATAGTCCGCCAGGCGAAGTTCGGCGCCGGTTTCAGCTCCCGACGCGGCGCTCGCCAGGAACAGGAGGCACAGTGCGACAGTGGTCAGGCCGGGTCTTTGGTTTTTCATGGAACGCATCCCTGCAAATGAGAAGAACAATCTTTCGATGTTCCGTAGGAGGCGCATGGTCAGAAAATCCTTCGCAAAATCTTCATGACCTCACCCGGAAAGTCCGTAAACAGGCCGTCGACCGGTATTTCGTGCGTGAAAAATTGCAGTAACGACTCGAAGGTGTCGAACCCCGGTGGCAGAGCGTCGCGGCGAAACGTGTAAGGATGCACGACGAGGCCGCTGGCGTGCGCGAGTTCAGTAAGTTCGCCCGGTATCGGCCTGCCATCGTTCCCTGCAACCCGGTACAGCTGGTTGACCCAGGGGCCAATGCCGTCCACGGTAGCGGCGAGCCGGTCGATACCTTCGGCCGTGCGCATCGCCGCGAAGCCGGTGTCTTCCGGATCCCAGTGGTCCTCGCCGATCAGCTGCACGAGCTTCAGTTTCGAGCCGAGTTCGTGGCGAATACGGCGCAACTCACGCGCGTCGAAGCACTGCAGGTACGCGGGCGACTCCGGTGTGTCGTAGCCGTACCCGGACAGGGTGCGCAGCACCAGGGCCGTGATGTCGACGCCCTCCTCCCGATGCCATGCCGGCGACTTGATCTCCGGGTAGATTCCGACCGCTCGCCCGGCACGCTCCGGCAGCAGGGCCGCGAGCGCGAGTTCGCGTTCCAGCGTGTGTATCCTGAACTCGGCACCGTCCCAGGCAGTCCGCTGCGGGAACGCCTGGCGACCGCGCGCATCGGTGCGCTCGTGGACGGTCAGGGTCAGCAACTCATCGAGCTCGAAATCACGCACGTAATAACGACCATCGCCGCGCGCCCGCTGCGGGAACTTCGCGGCGACGTCGGTGACCCGGTCGAGGTGAATGTCGTGCAGGACGACGAGGCGGTCGTCGCGCGTGGCGACGATATCCTGCTCGAGGTAGTCGGCGCCCATCGCGTACGCCAGCGCCTTGGCCTGCAGGGTGTGCTCGGGCAGGTGCCCGGATGCGCCGCGGTGAGCAATGACGACAGGGCGCATGTTACTTTAACTCAGCCCCGTAACCCTATGATTTTTCGTCAATCGGTCCGTTCTCATCCCAGCCAGGAAAGTCGAGGACCTCCCACCGGGCCGTATCTTCCCCGCGTGCCTGGCGCCTGAGCGCATCGGCCATCTCCCGATCATTCCACTCGATATGCTCGGCGGCGCGGGCGACGAGTTCTTCCGGCGTCTCCTGC
The DNA here is from genome assembly GCA_037386205.1 of Woeseiaceae bacterium. Classification (GTDB taxonomy): domain Bacteria; phylum Pseudomonadota; class Gammaproteobacteria; order Steroidobacterales; family Woeseiaceae; genus UBA1847. The sequence continues at coordinate 2,668 of JARRMH010000257.1, forward strand.
ATGCCGCCGAAGGGCTTGATGACGATCAGGCCGATCTTGTTGGCCTCGGCGACGTCCATCATGAAATTCACCATGTCGTGGTTCTGCTCCCAAACGGACGGCAAAATGAACATGGCCTCGGAATTCTTGATCTGGCGGATCAATTCGTCCTTGATTTCCTGGGGCCCGCCGGTGGTCGGCAGGTTCTCGGGCTTGCTGACGTTGAGGTAATAGAACCGGTCGACACTTTCGAGGAATTCGAACACCCTCAGGTAGTCGTCGGATTCACTGAAATTGTGTGTCGCAAACACGCGGATCGGATTCGATTCAGACATCCCAAGCTCCTTACCTACGGCGCATTTTCCGATAGTGTAGCTAATTCATGCACGCCTGGCGCGGCAGTGTTTCCAAGGACAGGCCCTTTCTGTATCGTAACGCCGTGCGGCTACTCTTGTATAACATACGCTACGCGGTGGGCGGCGGTGCCAGCATGCACATGCCGATCCCCGGTGCCGGCTACGTGCTGGGAAACCAGGCTGTCCTGCCGGAGATCACGACGTTCATCAAGTCGGTGGATCCCGACGTCGTCGGCCTGATCGAGGTCGACACGGGTTCGATCAGGAGCCGCAATATCAACCAGGCCGAGCGCATCGCCGCCGACCTGGGCATGAACACGTCATACGAGACCAAGTACGGATCCAATTCGTTCAACAAGATGCTGCCGATCGTCCGTAAACAGGGAAATGCCTTCATGGCGGCCCCGCGCGTGCACGGGGAACGATTCCATTATTTAGATATGCTGATGGAAAACAAAGTTGATAGAAAGAGAGGTCACATCGTGAGTGAATCCGAACACTTAAAAGTTGAAACAGATGAACATGTTGCCTGGTTGACATTGGACCGCCCCGAGAAACGCAATATCATGGGGACTCTTTTTTTCAAGGAATTGTCGGAGTATTTCCCGCAAGTCCGTTTTTCTGATCACCTGCCGCTCGTCTGCGACTTCGAGCCGGCCTGACACCCGAGAGAACCATGGCTGAGAACTGGAAACTGGAAACCGACGCTGCAGGCATTGCCTGGCTCTGTCTGGACAAGGCCGACGCCAGCGCCAACGTGCTGTCATCCGGCGTCATCGAGGAACTCAACAGCATTCTGGACGAGCTGGTGGCGAACCCGCCGGCCGGCCTGGTGATGTACTCGGGCAAGCCGCAAAGTTTCATTATGGGCGCCGACATCAACGAGTTCGGTGATTTCGATTCGGCCGAGCAGGTGGCCGAACTCGGCAAGCTCGGCCAGCGCGTCTTCCTGCGCATCCGGGATCTGCCCTGCCCGACCGTCGCGGTGATCAACGGCGTCTGCCTGGGCGGCGGGCTCGAGATTGCGATGATGTTCGACTATCGCGTGGGGCCGGAAAGCGACAGCAGGATATTCGGTCTGCCCGAGGTGAAGCTGGGCCTGCACCCGGGTTTCGGCGGCACGGTACGGGCCGTCCAGCTGTGCGGCGTAAGAGAGGGTATGCAACTGATGCTGACCGGCAACCCGATCGATGCCGGCAAGGCCCGGCGCATCGGGCTCATCGATCGCATTGCCGGCGACGACGAGTGGCGCGACGTGGCAAAACAGCTGATCGCAACGACGCCGCCTCAGGGCACCGCACCATTGCTGGACCGCATCATGGGTCTCGCGCCTTTCCGGCCACTCGTGCGCAACATGCTCATCAAGCAGGTTGCCTCCAGGGCACGCAAGGAGCACTACCCGGCGCCCTACGCGATGATCGACCTCTGGTCGCAGCACGGCGCTTCGTCGAGCACCGGTTACGATGCAGAAGCAGAGAGCTTCGGCCGCGTCATGATGACCGACACGGCGCGCAACCTGATCCGTGTGTTTTTCCTGCAGGGCAAGCTCAAGAAGCAGGGTAACAAGACCGAGACGAAGATCGAGCATGTCCATGTCGTCGGGGCGGGCGTCATGGGCGGCGACATCGCGGCATGGTGCGCTCTGCGCGGGCACACGGTGACCTTGCAGGACCGCGAGCAGAAGTACATCGACCCGGCGCTCGAGCGCGCGCAGAAACTGTTCGCCAAGCGCGTTCGCGACGACAAGAAGCGCGCGGCGACGGCGGAGAAGCTGCGCGCAGACGTCAGTGGCGACGGCGCAGCGCAGGCGGACCTCGTTATCGAGGCAATCTTCGAGGATCTGGAGGCGAAGCAGGACCTGTACCGCGACCTGCAGGCGAAGATGAAGCCGGGTGCCCTGCTCGCGACCAACACGTCGAGCATACGCCTCGAGGAACTGCGCACCGTGCTGGATGCCCCGCGGCGGTTCATCGGACTGCACTTTTTCAACCCCGTTGCACAGCTACCGCTGGTCGAGGTGATCCGCTGCGAGGATACGGAGCAGGACGCCATGGACATCGGCTTTGCCTTCACCAAGGGAATCGGCAAGCTGCCGCTCGAGTGCAGGAGTTCCCCCGGCTTCGTCGTCAACCGCATTCTTGCGCCCTACATGGGGGAAGCCATGGCGCTCGCACACGACGGCGTGGCGCTTGCCGGCATCGATCGCGCAGCCGAAAAATTCGGCATGCCGATGGGGCCGATCGAACTCGCCGACAGCGTCGGGCTCGACGTCGCCCGGCATGTGGCTGCCATCCTGACCGCCGACTCGGACCGCGAGGTGCCGGCCAATGATCTCGCCGCCAAGGTCGAAGCCGGCGATCTCGGGCGCAAGACGGGCCAGGGATACTATCGCTGGGAGGACGGCAAAGCTGTCAAACCGCCGGCGGGCGACGCGGCGCTTCCCGATGACATCGAGGATCGCCTGATTCTGCCGATGGTCAACGAAGCCGTAGCCTGCCTGGCCGAAGAAGTCGTGAGCGACGCCGACCTGCTGGATGCGGGCGTCATCTTCGGTACGGGCTTTGCGCCGTTCCGGGGCGGTCCCATAAACTATGCCCGCGAACGCGGCGTCGACGATGTCGTCAGGGCCCTCGAAGCGCTGGCTGCGCGCCACGGAGACCGGTTTTCTCCCCACCCGGGCTGGTCGAACTTGTGACGGCGGTCACACTCGCCTGATCGCCGGCAAATAAACTGTGCGGTGTTTCACGCTGCGCGCCAATCGCTGTTCCGGAAGTGTTTGAATTGAAGGTAGAATGGCGGTTCGACGTTACATAAACATCAAAGAGCGAATGTCTGCTTCTTACTGGATAATCGATGGCAAATGAGCAGGTAAGCACGGAGCTGCTCAGGGGCTTCTCCCCGCTTGACGGACTCAAACGCGATAACCTTGCTGCGCTGGCGCGCAAGGTGCAGATTCGCGAGTTGTCTCCGGGTCAGTTGCTGTTCAAGGAAGGCGATACCGAAAAACGTACCCTCTACGTCGTTTCGGGCACGCTGGAACTGATGGACCAGGCCAAGGTTGTCGGCAGGGTGGAAGGCGGTTCGGAAATCGCGCGCAACCCCGTAGCGCCCGTCTACCCGCGCCGTGTCACCGGCAAGGCGCGTGATCGCGTCAAGTTCATCTCCATCGACAGCGATTTGCTGGATGTCATGCTGACCTGGGATCAGACCGGCACCTACGAGGTTTCCGAGCTGCAGGGCAAATCGGACCAGGGCAGTGAAGACTGGATGACGATGCTGCTGCAGGCCAAGGCATTCCACAAGATTCCGCCGGCCAATATCCAGGCGATCTTCATGCGCATGCAGCAGATCAACTACCGCGCCGGCGACGTCATCCTTAAACAGGGTGCCGAGGGCGACTATTTCTACGTGCTGATCCGCGGTGCGGCGGTGGTGACGCGCGAGACACCGCTCAGCAAGGAGGGCATCAAGCTGGCCGAGCTGAACGTCGGTGACACGTTCGGCGAGGAAGCGCTGATTTCCGATGCCAAGCGCAATGCGACCGTGACGATGCAGGCCGACGGCGCCGTTATGCGCCTCGGCAAGGAAGACTTCAAGAAGCTGCTCAACGAGCCGATGCTCGACTGGGTTACGGCGAGCGAGGCCGAGGACATCATCCGCGAGGGCGGTCAGTGGCTCGACGTGCGGCTGCCCAGTGAGTTCGAGAACCAGCACCTCGAGGGGGCGCTCAACATTCCGCTCTACTTCATTCGGCTGAAAATCTCGATGCTCGACAAGGGCAAGAAATACGTGGTGTGCTGCGATACCGGCCGCCGCAGCTCAGCCGGCGCCTATATCCTGAGTGAACGCGGTTTCCAGGCTTACGTCCTGCAGGGCGGGATCAACGCGCAGGACGGCTGACCGGCCGCCTCGCTACATCGTGTGCGTGGGCTTGTCGCCGCCGAGAGCGCCGGCGAGGTAGGTTTCGATCTTCTTCTGCGTGTTGCCCTGGTCCTGGTCCGAAAACTGCACGCCGATCCCTGCTGTCCGTTTGCCCTGCGCTCCTTTCGGCGTCATCCAGATGACGGTACCGGCCACCGGGATCTTTTCCTCTTCGCCCATCAGGTTGAGCAGCATGAAGACCTCGTCGCCGAGCCGATAGGAGCTGTTGGTGGGAATGAACAGACCGCCGTTTACGACAAATGGCATGTACGCGAGGTACAGTGCGCTCTTGTCCTTGATCGTCAATGTCAGCAGTCCCGGTTTGGTCATCTTCGAATCCTTGGCATTAACGTCCGGCCAGCATCATCTCCATGCCGTCCACGGGTCGTTCCTGCGTGCAGTTCTGCAGGCCGGAAGCCCAGTCGATCAACAGCCCCTCCAGCGTCAACTGGACGTTGAAGGAGCCGCCGGGCTGCGCTCGCAACCCGTTGATTATGTCTAGATAGCAGAACAGATTACACGTGTCCATGCGTTGCAGCACAGATTCGCTGATGACCAGTCCCGGGGCGCTGTCGCGGCCAGCGGATCTCGCCACAATCTCCAGTTTGAGCTGTTGTGACAACCAGTCGAGCACCATGCCGGGTGCCAGCTTGCGCCAGCGATCGGCGGTTTCTACAGGCGACCCCTCGCCGCTGCCCACTGCATTCAGGTCCCGCCCCAGCACCCTCGACGTCTCGAGGTCCTCGAGTGCCCTGATCGCGGCCCGTGGTGCAGGCCAGCGAGATCGCCTCACCAGGCGGCGCCACTTCGATACGCTGACAGCGGCTGAAGATGGTGGCGGGCAGTTTGCCGACGCGATCCGCCACGAGGATGAGCAGCGCATCGCCCGGCGGCTCTTCGAGCGTCTTCAGCAGGCTGTTCGCCGCGTCGTTGGTCATGGCGTTGGCCGGGTCGATTACGGCAACCTTGCCGCCCCCTTCGTAGCTTGTCAGGCTCAGGTCCGCGATCAGTTGCCGGATCTGGTCAATGCCGATCGACTGCTTGTCTTCCAGCGGCCCGACCCAGCGCAAATCGGGGTGCTCGGGCTGCGATTCGGCGTGCTCCGGCAAGGCGCCGGCATCCTTGCGGAGCGTCGTGCGGGCGATCCAGCGTGCCGCGGCGCGCTTGCCGACACCGACCGGGCCTGCCAGCAGCACGGCGTGCGGCACGCGGCCGTGTCGCACCCGGTCGACGGGCTCAAGATCATGGCCGGCGCCACCCTGCCGCTACGAGCGGAGTACCTCTACGAGCACCTCAGCGACGACGAGGCTGCCCGTCGCATCGCGGAGTGTGGCCCGGAGTCCCCGATCGTCATGA
>JARRMH010000258.1:0-4263 GCA_037386205.1 Woeseiaceae bacterium
CCGCATGACGGTTGGCACCGTACAGCGCGAGATCCGCATGGGCATGTCGGCGGCCGAGGTCGCCGAGGTGCTCGGCTCTCCCAATATCGTGACGACCGACGACCAGCGCAACGAGACGTGGATATACGACAAGATCTCTACCGACGTAACTTACTCGCGCAGCAGCGGCACGGTCGTCGGGCTGGTATTCGGGAATTCGGCGGCCGGCGTGGGCACCGGATCGACGAGCGCGGGCTCGACGTCGACCGCCCAGCGCACGCTGACCGTGGTCATCAAGTTTGACGGAGACGACAGGGTACGCGATTTCTCGTATCACTCATCGCAGTTCTGATGCGCCCTGCAATGCGTCATTCCGGGTGCCTGCTGCCGGGTGTGCTGCTCGTCGCCCTGTTGGCGAGTTGTGCGACGGAGACCATTCCAGAACGTGCCCTGCGCCTCGAGGAAAGCACGCTTGACGTGCGCACCGTGCAGACGCGCAAGCTGGCCGCGGCGTCGGAGACGGCCATCCTGACGGCGATGGTCGCCGTATTGCAGGACATGGAGTTCAACATCGACCGGGTGGAAAAGCCGCTCGGCATCATGACGGCCTCGAAGGTCAGTGACGCCGACGACGCCGGGGAGAAGCGGGGGCTGTTCTTTCTCGATCTCCTGTGCGCCGCCGGCGGCGGCCATGACTGCGACAACATGTCGACGGCCAAGGACGAGCAGCACATCATCCTGACGATGGTCGCCCGGCCGAGTCTCGAACGGACCGGCGAATACACGGTACGGGTCACGCTGCAGCGCATCATCTTCGACAAAGAGGATCGCGTGAAAATCCAGGAGCGCATCACGTCGCCCGAGATCTACCAGGAGGTTTTCGACAAGTTGCGCCAGTCCCTGTTCTACGAGGTCAACGAATCATGAACACCAGACTCCTGTTCCTGTTCGGCATTGTCGCTATTGGCGGCTGCGCGACGCCGACACCGGTCGACCTCGGCAGCGACGGCTCCCAGCTCGAGGCGCGGCAGATCCAGACGCGCCAGTACGACACCCTCGACAAGGCACTGACGATGCGTTCCGTCGTCGCAACCCTGCAGGACCTCGGCTTCACGATCGACCAGGCGGATACCGAGCTCGGGACAATAACGGCGACGCGCTACGACGAGCACACGATGCGCATGACGGTCACGGTCGTGCAGCGCGGCGACGAACGGGTGTCGGTGCGCGCCAACGCGCGCATCGGTGAGACCGCCGTCACCGATGCCCTGACCTACCAGGACTTCTTCGTCGCCCTGGACAAGGCGATGTTCCTGACGCTGCAACGAGTCGACTAACCCACCGTCCAGGCTCGCCACCACAGCCCGAACTGGCTGCTGTAGCCGACGTCGCGTCGCAGGACGCGGTGATCTCGATCGAGGACGTAGTAGGACGGGTAGGCCCGCACCTGCCAGCGTTCCCTGACGGCCCCGTCGCCGAGGACGACCGTCACGCCGAGTTCATGTCGCGCGGCGTAGTCCCGGACTTCCTGCTCAGTTGTCCAGTCAAGCGCGACCGCGACGATTTCAATCTTGTCGCCGCGCCAGCGGCTGAGCCGCGAGAGGTTGTCGGCGCTCGCGCCGCAGATCCTGCACCAGGGCGCGAAGAAATAGACGAGCACCGGCTGCGCCTCCGCCCCGGCGAGGTCGTAGGTCTCGCCCGCGAGCGTCGTGCCGCGAAGTTCCGGCGCCGGCTTGCCGTCCGCCGGCAGCATATTGCGGGACATGAACGCCGTCGCGGCGAGGAAAACGGCCAGAAACATCGCCACGTTCAGCAGGAACGAGCGAATTCTGTGGCTGCGCTCGACGTGCGGCTTGTGTTCGGGGTGTTCCATGGGGCGGATTCTACAGCCTGCGATGGCGCGACCGGGTAGAATTGCCGGGTTGCACCGCCCGGAGAAATGGTCTTGCTGACTCAACTGAACGACATCGAAGCCCGCATCATCGGCTGCCTGATCGAAAAGTCCATCGTGACGCCCGACCAGTACCCACTGACGCTCAACGCGCTGACCAACGCGTGTAACCAGAAATCCTCACGCGACCCGGTCATGTCGCTGACGCAGGGCGAGGTACAGCACGCGGTTCGCGAACTCGAGACCAAGCACCTGGTCAGGACCGACGAGAACTTCAAGAGCCGGGTCGAAAAATATACCCAGCGCTTTTGCAACACGCGCTACAGCGACCTGCAATTCGATGACGCAGAACTCGCGGTCGTTTGCCTGCTGCTGCTGCGCGGCCCGCAGACGCCGGGCGAATTGCGCTCGCGCAGCGGGCGCCTGCACACGTTCGAGGACAATGCCGAAGCGGTCGGTGCGCTCGAACGCCTCGCCGGACGCGAGCCCTACCCGATGGTCGTGAAGCTGCCTCGCACGCCGGGCCGCAAGGACTCTGAGTACATGCACCTCTTTGCGGGCGAGGTCGACGTCGAGGCCTATGCCGCCGAGGCCAGCGAGAAGAAGCCGGGCGGCTCGCGCGAACGGCACAGCGTCGCCGAGCTGGCGGAGCGGGTGAACCGGCTCGAAGCCGAAGTCGCGGAGCTGAAACAGAAGCTCGGCTGACGCGCTGCGGCGATCCACGATTTCGCAATCCGCGTGTCGATGCTATTCCTCGCGCGGAGGTGGCATCAATGAACGACAAACGGCGCATCCTGGCAATCAACGGCTCCTACCGCACCGGCGGCATCACCGACCAGGCTATCGCCAGCCTCACAACAGACCTGCAGGCACTGGACGTCGAGGTCGAAGAAATCCGGCTGCGCGACTACCCGATCGAGTTCTGCACGAATTGCCGCGAGTGCATGCAGCAACCCGGCGACGCACCCGGTCGCTGCATCCACGACGACGGCATGGCCGCGCTGGTGGCGAAGATCGAAGCCGCGGACGGCTACGTACTGGCCGCGCCCACGAACCTATCCACGGTGACGGCCCTCTACAAGCGATTCTCCGAGCGTCTCGCCATTTACGCCTACTGGCCCTGGGAGCGCCCGGGGCCGACCCTTCGCAAGGCCAAGGCGACCAGGAAGCCGACCGTGATCCTGTGGTCGTGCGCGGCCCCGGCGATCATGGGTCGGATTGCGTTCAGCACCGGCAAGAGCCTGAAGACTACCGCGGACGCGATCGGCGGCGACGTGGTCGGTACGGTCCTGACGGGCCTCGTGCCGCGAGACCCGAAACCGGTCCTGCCGGAGCGAGCAAAGTCTAAAGCCCGGGCCCTGGCGTCGAAGCTGGCCGCGTAGGGACCCCGCTCGCCGTCACTGGTAACCCTTCGCCTGCAGGCGAAAGAGGTGGGCATACTGGCCATCTTCTGCCATCAGCGACTCGTGATCGCCGCGCTCGAGGATACTGCCCTCGTGCAGCACGATGATCTGGTCGGCCGCCCGCACGGTCGAAAACCGGTGCGAGATCAGGATTGTCATCTTGTTCTCGCTCATTTTTCGGAAGTAATCGAAGATGGCCGCTTCGGAAGCCGCGTCCATCGCGGCGGTCGGCTCGTCGAGCACGAGAATGTCCGCGTCGGTGCGCATGAATGCACGTGACAGCGCGATTTTCTGCCATTGCCCGCCGGACAGCTCCCGGCCGTCCTTGAACCAGCGACCGAGCTGCGTGTCGTAGCCCGCGGGCATATCCTCGATGAACGGAGCGGCCTGGCCGGTCGCGGCGGCCTTTTGCCAGCGTTTTTCGTCCTCGATGTAGCGCACGTCGCCGACGCCGATATTCTCGCCGACCTTGAACTGGTACCGGCCGAAGTCCTGGAAGATCACACCGATCCGCCGACGGAGCGCACTGATATCCCACTCCTTGAGGTCGAGACCGTCGAGGAGGATACGTCCCGACGTCGGCTCATAAAGCCGCGTCAGCAACTTGATCAGCGTCGTCTTGCCGGAACCGTTTTCGCCGACGACGGCGAGACTCGTGCCCGGCCGAATCTGCAGGCTGATGTCATCGAGGGCGGGTCTGGCCGCGCCCGGATAAGCAAACGAGACGTGTTCGAACTCGAGCCCGCGGCCCGGTTCCGGCCCGGTCTCTACGTCTCCCGACTGCGCGAGGACGGGTTGCTCGAGATACTCGTAGAGGTTCGATACATAGAGGTTGTCCTCGTACATGCCGCTGATCGACGACAGGATGGCCGCGACCGCCGACTGGCCCTGCCGGAACAGCATGAGGTACATCGTCATCGCTCCGAGCGTGATCTCCCTGGCGATCGTCGCGAGGGCAATCCAGCCGTACGCTCCATACAGCGCCGCGGT
>JARRMH010000259.1:0-4258 GCA_037386205.1 Woeseiaceae bacterium
AGGTCTTCGACCAGTTGTCGGGCACGAACCTGATCCTGCCCGATTCGACCGCCTCGATGGCTGGTTTCGCGAGCGGTTCGATCCGGACGTACCACTGGTCGGTCAGGTAGGGTTCGACGACCGCTCCCGAGCGATCGCCGCGGGGAATCTTCGTCGTATACGACTCGACCTTGTCCAGCAGTCCCAGCGATTCGAATTCGGCGATGACGAGGCTGCCCGTGAAACCCGCCTCGGCTGGCTCGATTCCATCGACAGCGGGATGTGGCCCAGCGACCAGCAGGCGACCCTCATCGACCAGCGCGCGGAGCCGGGCTATATGCTCGGTACGTGCGCTGGCTCGCTTTTCCAGGGAACCCTCCACGTCCTCGCTCAGGATTGCATACCACATGCTAGTTGCCAGGCTCCTCTTCGTCGTTGCCGATTATCCTCGCGATCCACAAGGTTTGGGCGAGCATGAAAACGAACGTCAACGCCATCAGTCCGAACACTTTAAAGGTGCCCCAGGTTTTCTCGGAATAGTTGTAGGCAACGTAAATATTGAGGAAACCGGCGAAGGCAAAGAACAGGACCCAGATAAAATTGAGCCGAGTCCACTGCGACGCGCTCACCTTCTCGAGATTCAGCCCCTCAACCAAACCGAAGAACCGCTGTGCGAGCGGCTTCTCGCCGACCCAGGTGCTTGCCAGAAACGCCACGGCGACAACCCAGTAGAAGGCCGTCGGCTTCCAGTAAGTAAAATAGGGGTTGCGGAAATAGAGGGTCAACGCCCCGAACGCGAGTGCGAAGACGGTCGACCAGAGATACATCTTGTCCACCGAGCCGCTGCGGATGGTCTTGATCGCAAGGCCAATGGGCATGGTAATCATCAGGACGACGACGGCCGCATAGATGTCCTTGAGAAACAGCGTCCCCAGAAACAGCAGCAGCGGGAAGAATTCAAACAGCATGCTCATGACGGTCGCGAATAATAGCCCAACGGGCGGGGTAGGCGCGAGCACCTTGCTCGCCTACAATCCGCGCGTGGCCAAATTGATCGAAGTCCATCCCGACGACCCGCAGCCGCACCGGGTGCGGAAGATTGTCGAACACATTCGGGACGGTGCGCTGATCGCCTATCCGACCGACTCGAGTTATGCGCTCGGGTGTCGGCTCGGCGACCGCAACGCAATCAAGCGGATCCAGCGCATCCGCCGAACGGACAAGCACCACAACCTGACCCTGGTGTGCGCCGACCTGTCAGAAATCAGCGTCTACGCGCGGGTCGAGAACTGGGCCTATCGCATGGTCAAGTCGCTGACACCGGGGCCATATACGCTCATCCTTCCGGCGACACGGCAGCTGCCCAAGATCGTGGCGCACCCGAAAAGGCGAACGATCGGCATCCGGGTTCCCGATCATCCCCTGGTCACTGCCATGCTGGAGGAGCTGGGCGAGCCGATCATGAGCTCGACGCTATTGCTGCCGGGCGACGATCTGCCCCTGACTGACCCGGTGGAGATCGAGGAACGGATTGGCCATGAGGTCGATGTTATCGTCGATGCGGGCCCGACCGGCATCGAGCCGACGACGGTTCTGGACCTCTCGGGGGGCTCGGTCGAGGTGTTGCGAGTGGGGCGCGGCGATGCCAGCCAGTTCACCTGACCCGGCGCAGATGCGATAGAATGCCGTAATTCGACCCGGAATCCTTATGAAACCCGAACTCAAAGTTCTCAACCGCGAAGACGCGCCCAAGCCGCCGCAGGACGAGAAGCAGTCCCCAGCGCAGGCAGAAATGCCGTTCGCCGTGGTCGACGGCGAGCCGATCACGACGCTGCCGCAGGATCTTTACATCCCGCCGTACGCGCTGCAGGTGTTCCTCGAAGCATTCGAGGGACCGCTCGATCTGCTCCTCTACCTGATTCGTCGGCAGAACATCGACATTCTCGATATCCCGATTGCCGAGATCACCAAGCAGTACGTTCAGTACATCGAGTTGATGAAGGAGTTACAGCTCGAACTGGCCGGCGAGTATCTCCTCATGGCGGCCATGTTGGCCGAGATCAAGTCGCGAATGCTGCTGCCACGGCCCGAATCGCACGAAGACGAGGAGGAAGATCCTCGTGCCGAACTGGTGCGTCGTCTGCAGGAATACGAGCGGTACAAGAAGGCAGCCGAAGACATTTCGGACCTGCCCCGTCTCGAGCGCGACGTGTTCGTCGCCAGCGCCGAGGCGCCCGAGCGCAAGGTGGTCACGAAGCTTCCCGATGTAACCCTCAAGGAGCTGCTGCTGGCGTTTCACGACGTCCTGAAACGCGCGGAGATGTTTTCGAACCTGCACATGCAACGTGAGCCGTTGTCCGTGCGGCAGCGGATGAGCGAGATCCTGTCGCGGATCAAGTCGAGCAGTTTCACGGGCTTCGGCGATCTGTTCGATCCCGAGGAAGGCCGCATGGGCGTCGCCGTGACGTTTATCGCCGTACTCGAATTGCTCAAGGAATCGGTCATCGAGGTTGTCCAGTCCGAGGAATTCGCACCGCTCCATGTGCGGGCGGCATCCAGCGTGCACCTCGTGACCGACGAGCCCGAGACAGTCGATGCAACGTCGTCCGAGTAGTACCAGGGCAGCACGTAAATGGAAGCAACAGAGATCAAGTATTTTGTCGAGGCAGCGCTGCTTGCCGCAGGGCGCCCCCTCAATATCGATCAGCTGAAAAGCCTGTTCGATGGGCGTACGGCGCCCGAGAAAGCGGAAATACGGCAGGCGATCGCGACGCTGAACGAGGAATACGAGGAACGCGGCATCGTAATTGCCGAGGTTGCCTCGGGATTCCGCATGCAGATCCGATCGACCATGGCCGACCGGCTGCAAAAGCTCTGGGAAGACCGGCCGCCTCGTTATTCGCGGGCCCTGTTCGAGACGCTTGCATTGATTGCCTATCGCCAGCCGATCACGCGCGGCGATATCGAGGATATCCGCGGGGTGTCCGTCAGTTCGAATATCATGCGCCAGTTACTCGAGCGAGACTGGGTCCGCGTGGTCGGCCATCGCGAGGTGCCGGGTCGGCCCGCCATGTTCGGCACGACGAAGACGTTTCTTGACTACTTCAGCCTGAAGAAGCTGGACGATCTGCCGCCGCTCGCCGACCTGTCCGACTGGGAAAGCCTGCGTGTCCAGCTGGATCGCCCGGACGTGGAAGACCAGTCCGACGCCGATGGCGAGGGCGTTGCGGATGCGGGAACGCACGATCTGCCCGTATTGCTGCCCGAAGGCGAGAACGACCCGGACGCCGCGCTCTCCGGGGATGACGATGGTTCACAGGAATTGCCTGCCGGGTCCGAAGCCGAGGTCGCGGACGACGAAACGGGCGAGACCGGCCACGCCGCCGCGGAGGTGCCCGACGAGCCGGGCGAACTCGAAGAACCCGAAGAATCCGAAGAATCCGAAGAATCCGAAGAGGAACTCGTGGTCCACAAGTGGCCGGACCCGTTTGGCTGAGCGCATACAAAAGCTTCTCGCCGCGGCCGGTCACGGCTCGCGCCGCCAGGTTGAATCCTGGATCCGGGAGGGGCGCCTCGACGTCGATGGTCGACCGGCAACGCTCGGGGAACAGATCGACGGCAGCGAGCGAATCTCGCTCGACGGCCGCATCCTGTCAATGCAGGGTGCGTCGCGTCGCGATCGCCACATCATCTACAACAAGCCCGCTGACGAGGTCACGACGCGCAAGGACCCGGGCGGGCGCAAGCTGGTGTTCGATCGCCTGCCGCGGCTGAAAGGGCAGCGCTGGGTGGCCGTCGGGCGACTCGACCTGACCACGACCGGGCTGCTGATATTCACGACGGACGGGGAACTGGCCAACGCGCTGATGCACCCGTCGTCGGAGATTCTCCGGCGGTACTCGGTTCGTGTCCACGGCAACCCGACGGCTGCGGATCTCGTGATTCTCAACACATGTTCGGTGCGCGAGCGTCCTGTGCGAAAGATCGTCAACCGCATTAGCGTCCTTGAAAAAGGTGAGACGCCGCCGCTGATCGGAATCTGTGGCTGCGTCGCCCAGCAGGAAGGAGCCGCGCTCCTCAGGCGATCAAAGCAGGTCGGATTCGTCCTCGGACCCGGACAGATCGGCAGGGTGCGGGAAGCGCTGCGCGGGGTGGAGGTGGGGGAACGCCCGGTCCTCACCGACTTCGATCCCGAGCGTGAACACGGTTTCGAGACGATTTTCCGCACCAGTGCCACGCGGGGGATGGTGACCGTTGTCGAGGGTTGTAATGAGTTCTG
>JARRMH010000260.1:0-4232 GCA_037386205.1 Woeseiaceae bacterium
TTCGCCGACTTCCTCGCGCGCAACCGGCTCTAGCCGATACGGCCCGTAATGTAGTCTTCCGTGAGCTTTTGCTGCGGGTTCGTAAAGATACGGTCGGTCTCGTCGACCTCGACCAGCTGGCCCAGGTGGAAATAGGCGACGCGGCGAGAGAGGCGGGCAGCCTGTTGCATCGAATGCGTAACGATAACGATGGCATAGTCCTCGCATAACTCGTCCATCAGGTCCTCGATACGCGCCGTCGCAATCGGATCGAGCGCGGAGCAGGGTTCGTCCATGAGGATCACCTCCGGGTTGACGGCGATCGTGCGCGCGATACAGAGGCGTTGTTGCTGGCCGCCCGACAGGCTGGTTCCCGGTTCATCGAGGCGATCATGACCTCCTTCAGCAGCCCCGCGCGGTCCAGGCTGGTGTGAACGATGTCGTCGAGTTCGGCGCGATCTGCCGCAAGCCCGTGGATGCGCGGCCCGTAGGCGACATTGTCGAAGATGCTCTTGGGAAACGGGTTGGGCTTCTGGAAGACCATGCCGACACGGGCCCGCAAGGCCACGGGATCCTGTTCCTTGCTGTAGATGTCCCTGCCATCGAGCGTGATATGCCCCGTCACCCTGGCCACGTCGATGGAATCGTTCATGCGGTTGAGGCAGCGCAGAAACGTGGACTTGCCACAGCCCGATGGCCCGATCAGCGCGATAACTTCTTTCTTGCCGATGTCGAGCGACACGTTCTTGATCGCGTGATTGCTGCCATAGTAGACATTGACGTCCCGGGCGACCATGAACGGGTTGTCACAATGAATATCGCCGAAGGTCGCCTCTGTCAGTTCGCTCTCACGGGGCGCCGCAGGAGTAATTTCCGGCGACTCGGTGCCGCGATCGCGGGGCTCCGCAGGCGGACCCGCAGTCGGCGGTACAGGGTTTTCGTCGGATGCCTTGCTCATTGCGTTCATTCTCATACAGGTTACCCGATAGCTCAATCGCTACCACTTGCGCTCCATGCGCTTGCGCAGGATGACGGCCGTCAGATTCATGACCAGCAGAAAGCCGAGAAGCACGATGATTGCCGCAGAGGTTCTTTCGGCGAATGCCCGTTCCGGGCTGTCCGCCCACAGGTAAATCTGCACCGGCAGCGCCGTCGCAGGATCCGAGAATCCGGCCGGCACATCGACGATGAATGCGACCATCCCGATCATCAGGAGAGGTGCCGATTCGCCGAGCGCTCGACTCATGCCAATGATCGTGCCGGTCAGCATGCCGGGCAGAGCCAGCGGCAACACGTGGTGAAACACGACCTGCATCTGCGACGCACCGATACCGAGGGCGGCCTCGCGGATTGACGGCGGCACAGCCTTGATCGCCGCGCGCGACGCGATGATGATCACGGGCAGTGTCAGCAGCGTCAGGACGAGACCGCCGACCAGCGGTGAAGAGCGCGGCAGGGCCGCCCAGTTGATAAAGACCGCCAGTCCGAGCAGACCGAAGACGATCGACGGTACCGCGGCGAGGTTGTTGATGTTGACCTCGATCAGGTCCGACCAGCGGTTGCGCGGGGCGAATTCCTCGAGGTAAATCGCTGCCGCAACCCCGATCGGAAACGACAATACGATCGTCACCAGCAGCATGAACAACGATCCCATGATGGCGCCGCGAATTCCCGCAAGCTCGGGCTCACGCGAATCCCCGTTGGTAAAAAGCGCCTTGTTGAACTGTAGTTCCACGAGCCCTGCATCCTGGAGCTGCGTGACCCATCCGATCTGCCGGTCCGAGATCGGCCGCAGCGATTCCTCCACCCCGGCATCGATGTTGCCTTTGACAAGCATATCCACGGTCGACGAAGCGGGCACCCACAGGGTCTTTCGTTGGCCGAGCAGGTCCGGTTGTGCAACGATGAGATCGCGAATCTGGTAAGCGGCGCCGACACTGACGAGCCGGTAGAGCTCGCGCCGCTCGCTACGGCCGGATACCCCGGGGACAGCCTCCCGGAGCGCCGATCGAACCAGCCCGTCATAATCGGCGTAGGCGAGATCGAGCTCGCCGCCTGGCGCGAGCACCTCTTCCGACAGCTCGATCTCGAGCTTGATGAACGTCTGCCGGAATGCCGATGCACCGTCGGCAACCAGCGTCGCGAAAAAGACACCGAGAAAGATCACGCCGACCGCGGTAGCGACCATACCGAGCGACTTGAACAGGAACTCCTTGCGGCGCCGGCGCGGCAGGCCTGCCTCGACTATTGCCCTGGTTTCGTTGTCTTTGCTCATAACAACCGGTTACTCGTACTGCTCGCGATACTTGCGAACGACGTTCAGTCCGATCACGTTGAGAATCAACGTCACGATGAACAACATCAGGCCCAGCGCAAATGCCGCCAGCGTCTTTGCGCTGTCGAACTCCTGGTCGCCGACCAGTAACGTGACGATTTGTACGGTGACGGTGGTAACGGCCTCGAAAGGATTGGCAGTAAGGTTCGCCGCCAGTCCGGCAGCCATGACGACGATCATCGTCTCACCGATGGCACGCGAAACAGCCAGCAGGATGCCGCCTACGATGCCCGGCAGGGCTGCTGGCAGAATGACCTTGGTCATGGTTTCCGAACGCGTCGAGCCCAGCCCGAGAGCACCGTCGCGCATTGCGGTCGGAACCGCGTTGATGGCGTCGTCGGACAGCGAGGAAACGAGCGGGATAATCATGATGCCCATGACGAGACCCGCTGCGAGTGCACTTTCCGAAGCAACCTCGATACCGACTGCCTCGCCGGCCTCACGGACCCACGGCGCGACCGTGAGGGCAGCAAAGAATCCGTACACGACCGTCGGGATACCGGCGAGTACTTCCAGGAGGGGCTTGGCGACAGCACGCACGTTGGTGCTCGAGTACTCGGCCAGGTAGATTGCCGTCATCAGTCCGATCGGTACTGCCACGACCATGGCGATACCGGTGATGAGCAGTGTTCCCGTAAACAACGGCACCGCCCCGAAACTTCCCGAAGACCCGACCTGGTCCGCACGAATTGCCGTTTGCGGACTCCAGGTCAGGCCAAACAGAAACTCGGTCACCGGCACCTGCTGGAAGAAACGGATCGCTTCGAACAGCACCGACAGGACAATCCCGATCGTCGTGAAGACCGCAATGCTCGACGCCGCAATGAGGACCCAGCGAACCACACCCTCGACACGATTACGCGCGCGGAATTCCGGTCGAATCCGGTTCCAGGCATGCACGCCGGCCAGGCCTGCGATGCCGAGCGCGAGCACGGCGACCACCTGCCGGCTCTTGTCCCGGTAATCGTTGTACTGCGCCGCGGCGGCCTCCAGGGTGGCATCGACGTCGACCGAGATGACGTCGCCGGCCGCCAGGTTCTGGATATTGTTTACGAGCAGATTCAACTCGCCCGCGGGCAGGTCCCGGTAGCTCTCCGGCAGGCTGGCAACGACCAGCGCAACCAGCAAGCGCGGTTCGACCAGTGTCCAGACCAGGAGTAACGCCAGCGCCGGCAACAGCACGCGGATCGCGACGAAGTAACCGTAGTACCCCGGCAGGGAATGCAGTGCCAGCCCGTGCCCCGGCCCACCAACGAGAGCAAGCGACCGGCGGCGCCCGAGAAAGAACGCGCCGATTCCCATGAAACCGAGCAAGAGTATGAGGGTTGTGCTCTGCATGATGTGGGAAAAATGACGGCGGCGATCCAGAGAGGATCGCCGCCAGTTTTCTCATTCCTGCCGGTTATTCGGCAGCCATCGACAGCGGCTCGAGGTCGCGTACGGCTGCGGCCACTTTGGCGCGTTCCGCGTCCGGCATCGGGATCAGTCCGCGTTCCGAGAGGTAGCCCTCTTCGCCCCACGCCCGCTCACTTGTGAACTCGCGAAGGTAGCCGCGCAGCCCTGGGATGACGTCTACATGCGCCTTCTTGGCATAGAAGAACAGCGGACGCGACACCGGGTAATCGCCGTCGGCAATCGCGTCGAACGTCGGTTCCACACCGTCGATCGCCGAGCCCTTGACCTTTTCCATGTTCTGGTCCAGGAAGCTGAAACCGAAGATCCCGAGGGCATCCGGGTTAGCCTGAAGTTTCTGGACGATCAGGTTGTCATTCTCGCCCGCTTCTACAAAAGCCCCGTCTTCCCGGATCGTATGGCAAATCGACTTGTACCGATCCTTGTCCGTGTTCTTGAGCTCGGCAATCCACGCGGTTGCCTTGCAGCCGCCTTCCATTGCGAGCTCGACAAACGCATCGCGCGT
>JARRMH010000261.1:0-4231 GCA_037386205.1 Woeseiaceae bacterium
GGCGGGCTGGTTCGGCATGACGCGAACGACCGGCAGATTACCGCCCAGCCAGTCCTCGATGTCGCGCGCGCGTACGCCCGCCGCGATCGAGATGACCAGGGGTCTGGTCTGCTGGACGATGGGCGCCAGCGGCCGGCAGACGTCGCTCAGTACCTGCGGCTTCACGGCGAGCAGAACGCACTCGGCCTCGCGTGCCGCTTCCTCGTTGTGCTCGACCACGACGGCGCCCGGCAGTTCGACGGCCAGCCTGTTGCGTTGCTCGGCAAGCGGCTCCGAGATCACGATGTGCCGCGGCTCGTAGCCGGCCGCGAGCATCCCTCCGGCCAAAGCCCGCGCCATGTTTCCTCCGCCGATGAAAGCTACCGTGCCGTAATCCATGTTCTTCCTAACGTCTCGCGCCGAACAGCGCGGTGCCGATCCTGACGATCGTCGCACCCTCGAATACGGCCGCCCGGTAGTCCGCGGTCATGCCCATCGAGAGGGTATCGATCTCCTGCCCGCGCTGTCGCAGTTCCCCGGCCATGCGCCGCAGCGCGGCAAACGGCACGCGCTGCGCCTCGAAGCCCTCGCGAATCGCAGGCAGGCACATCAGTCCGCGCAGGCGCAGATGGGGCAGTTCGGCGCAGGCCGCGGCAAGTTCGTGCAGCTTATCCGGTGAAATACCCGCTTTCGATGCTTCAGCGTCGACGTTGACCTGGATACATATGTTGAGCGGCGGCATCCCGGGCGGGCGCTGCTCACTGAGCCGCCGCGCCGTCTTGATCTTGTCGATTGTGTGGACCCAGTCAAAGCTTTCTGCGACGAGACGTGTTTTATTGCTCTGCAAGTGGCCAATGAAGTGCCAGGTGAGATCGAGTTCAGCAAGGGCCCCGATCTTTTCGAGGCCCTCCTGGACGAAGTTCTCCCCGAAGTGGCGCTGCCCCGCGGCAGCCGCTTCGCGGATCTTCGTGAGCGGCTGTTTCTTGCTCACCGCGAGCAGGTGCACGTCCGCCGGGTCGCGCTTCGCGTCGATTGCCGCTTTATGCAGCAAATCACTGAGCAGGCTTAAGTTTTCCGTGACTCCAATCACGTTTTAGTCCGGTTGCTTCGCTATACTAGGCTCAATACTGGTCCGGGTTATGGTAAGTCCGGCATTCATTAACGAGGGAGAAATATGGCCGTCGACGTAGCTCAACTGTTGTCGTTCACGGTAAAAAACAACGCTTCCGACCTCCACCTGTCGGGCGGCGTTCCGCCGATGATTCGCGTCGATGGCGACATCAAGCGGGTCAACATGCCCGCGCTGACGCACAAAGACGTCAATAGCATGATTTACGACATCATGAATGACAAGCAGCGCAAGGACTACGAAGAATTTCTCGAGACCGACTTCTCATTCGAAATCCCGAAGCTGGCGCGTTTTCGTGTCAACGCTTACAACCAGAACCGGGGCTCGGCCGCCGTGTTCCGGACGATTCCCTCGGAGATTCTCACGCTGGACGACCTCGGTGCGCCGGCGATCTTCAAGGACGTATCAATGCATCCGCGCGGCATCGTTCTCGTCACCGGGCCGACCGGTTCAGGCAAGTCGACGACGCTGGCCGCGATGGTCGATTACATTAACGAGAACAAGCCCGATCACATCCTCACGATCGAGGACCCGATCGAGTTTGTTCACGAGTCCAAGAAGTCGCTGATCAACCAGCGAGAAGTGCATCGCGACACGCTGGGCTTCAACGAAGCATTGCGTTCGGCTCTGCGCGAGGACCCCGACATCATCCTGGTCGGCGAGTTGCGCGACCTCGAAACCATACGTCTGGCGCTGACGGCTGCTGAAACCGGTCACCTCGTTTTCGGTACGCTGCACACGAGCTCGGCCTCCAAGACGATTGACCGTATCGTCGACGTTTTCCCCGCTGCCGAGAAAGAGATGGTTCGCGCGATGCTGTCGGAGTCGCTGCGCGCGGTGATTTCGCAGACGCTGCTGAAGCGCATCGGCGGCGGCCGTATCGCGGCGCACGAGATCATGATCGGCACGCCGGCCATTCGTAACCTGATTCGCGAGGGCAAGATCGCGCAGATGTACTCCGCGATCCAGACGGGCCAGGGTTCCGGCATGCAGACGCTCGACCAGAACCTGGCCGAGCTGATGGCCAAGGGCCTGATCAACAAGGAAGAGGCGCGCTTCAAGGCCGTCAACAAAGAGAACTTCTAGGAGTCGACGAGATGGAACGCGAACAGGCCGTACGGCTGACACAAAACCTCTTGCGCAAGATGGTCGAACGCGAAGGTTCGGACCTGTTCATCACGGCGGGCTTCCCGCCGGCGATCAAGGTCGACGGCACGATCCACAAGGCGACCGACACGCCGCTGAACGCCGACCAGGCCGCGATGATGGTGCGTTCGATCATGAACGACAAGCAGATCAAGGAGTTCGACGCGACCAAGGAATGCAACTTCGCGATTGCGCCGAAGGGCATCGGACGCTTTCGTGTCAGTGCCTTCATCCAGCAGGGCATGCCGGGGGCCGTGCTGCGTACGATCACGACCGAGATCCCGACGCTCGAGGAGCTCGAGCTGCCGCCGATTCTGAAAGACGTCGTCATGAACAAGCGCGGCCTGTGCATCGTGGTCGGTGGCACGGGCTCGGGTAAGTCGACGACGCTGGCCGCGATGATCGGGCACCGCAATGAGAACTCACGCGGTCATATCGTCTCGATCGAGGACCCGGTCGAGTACGTGCATCCGCACAAAGGCTGCGTCATCACGCAGCGTGAGGTCGGTGTCGATACGGAATCATGGCACGCCGCTTTGAAGAACACGTTGCGCCAGGCGCCCGACGTTATTCTCATCGGTGAGATCCGCGACAAGGAGACGATGGAATACGGTATCCAGTTCGCGGAGACCGGCCACCTGTGTCTCGCGACGTTGCACGCCAACAGCGCAAACCAGGCGCTCGACCGTATCATCAACTTTTTCCCCGAAGAGCGCCGCCAGCAGTTGCTGATGGACCTGTCGCTCAACACCAAGGCGTTCGTGTCGCAGCGACTGATCCCGCGCGAGGGCGGGATCGGCCGTGTCGCCGCCATGGAAATCATGCTCAACACCCCGCTGATCCAGGACCTGATCTTCAAGGGCGAGGTAGGGCAGATCAAGGAGATCATGGCCAAGTCCACGCGCCTCGGCATGCAGACCTTCGACCAGGCACTGTTCTCGCTCTACGAGGACAGCATTATCAGCTACGAGGAAGCGATGCGTAACGCCGACTCCAAGAATGAGCTGCGCCTGCGCGTCAAGCTCGAGAGCAAGCGCGACTCGGCGATTGCGGACCAGCAATCGGAGAGCCTGCGCATCATGGAAGAAGACACGGCCCAGACCTTCTGACGGAAAGGAATGCCCGATAGATGAACGTCAAACCGCTGCTCAAATTGATGGTCGAGAAGAAGGCGTCGGATCTGTTCTTCGCGCCGTTCGCGCCCGCCAAGATCAAGATCGAAGGCAAGATCATGCCGGTCAACAAGCTGGAAATGTCGCCCAAGATGGTGAAACAGGCGGCACTCGAGCTCATGACCGAAGAGCAGATGGACGAGTTCAGCAAGGAACTCGAGATCGACTTCGCCCTGTCGGAAGAGGGCCTCGGCCGCTTCCGTGTCAACGTTTTCAACCAGCGCGGCAACGTCGCGATGGTACTTCGCTACATCACCTCCGACCTGCCGACGCTCGAAGAACTCGGTATGCCTGTGCAGCTGAAGGAACTCGTCATGCTCAAGCGCGGCCTGATCCTGATGGTCGGGGCGACGGGTGCGGGCAAATCGACGACGCTGGCCGCGATGATCAACCATCGCAACGAAAAGACCTCGTCGCACATCATCACGATTGAAGACCCGATCGAGTTCCTGCACCCGAACAAGCAGTCGATCGTCAACCAGCGCGAGGTCGGGCTGGACACGCGTTCCTATCACCGGGCCCTGAAGAGCGCGATGCGTGGCGCGCCGGACGTGATTCAGATCGGGGAGATCCGCGATACCGAATCGATGCGCGCGGCACTCGACATGGCCGGCACGGGTCACCTCGTTCTCGCCACGGTGCACTCGAACAACGCACCCGAAACGCTGGACCGCATCATCAACCTGTTCCCGCAGGAGCAGCACGGCCAGGTTTACATGGACCTCGCCCATTACCTGCGTGCGATCCTGTCGCAGCGCCTCGTGCGCGCCCGCAACGGCAAGCGCGTGGCGGCGGTCGAGCTCAT
>JARRMH010000262.1:0-8012 GCA_037386205.1 Woeseiaceae bacterium
GCTCGCTTTCCACCCACTCCGGCGACACATTGCGGCCATAACTCGTGATCAACACGTTCTTTGCCCGGCCTTCAATGTGAAGAAATCCGTCTGCATCGACCCGCCCGAGATCGCCCGTGCGAATTTCGGGTACGTGCCACGAATCTGGCTGGTCCACGTAGCCGAGCATCGGACTGCCCGTCACTACGATTTCACCGTTCTCGCTACGTACCTGCACGTGCGACAGCACCTTGCCGGTGGTACCGACCCGATCGTTCGCCGGTGTATTCAGCGCCACGACCGAGCCACATTCGGACAGGCCGTAACCCTCGAAAACAGGCAAGCCGGCATCGCGTGCTCGTTGAACCAGTGTCGGCGCGACCCTGCTGCCACCGACAGCGACGAAGCGCAGCGACGAGGGGAAACGCCAGCCGCGCTCCGCCGCAATCAGCAACCCACGGAGAATTTCAGGTACAAGGATCAGGGTGTTTGGCTGTTGCAGCGAAATGGCATCTGCTAGCATCTTCACATCCAGGCTCGATGAGCCACCGACACCGATATCGGCCAGCGAAGGCACGACGATCGTGCCGCCAGCCAGCAGCGGCCCATAAACACCAGCGACATTTTCCAGCAGCGTGGACAACGGCAGCACACACAGGTGCAGCGGCACCTGCAGACCGGTGGCGCCGGCCAGGCCCGATGCCAGCAATTCGAGCTGAGTGGCGGATAGGCACACACCCTTGGGCGCACCCGTGGTTCCGGAGGTGTAGGTAATCTTCCAGGTTCCCGGCGGCACCGCGGCCGCGGCGCCCGGGGCCAGCGAGTAACGCCGCAAGCTTGGCAACTGAGGCAATTGGATCTCAGGTTTGGCGGCAATGCCGCGCGGCACTGCTGGCTGATCGGTAAGCAACGTATCCGCCCCGCTGCTGCAGAGCACGTGCTGAATCTGCGTCGGCGTGAAGAACAGCGGAATCGGCACGATACGGGTGCCGCTTGCAAGGCAGGCAAGATCTGCAACGATCCAGTCGATGCCGTTATCCGCGTACAGGGCAAGGCAGCCCACACCGTTACTGCGCAGGTCGTCCGCGAGGGAATTGACGCGTGTCCGCAACGACGCACCGTCGACGCAAGTGCCCGCCGACTGGATCACGACATCGTCATCGCGCCGGGCATCGAGAGCGGCAAGGACCGACACGCGGCTATCCCCTCTCCGCCCGGATCACGTCGGCCAGTCCGGCGAGTTCCTCGCGCAGCAGGCGCCGCAGGCGCCGGGCACCCGGTTGGCGGCTTGCTTGCCGCACCGCTAGACGCACGTCGCCGGCAATCACGGTTGGCCGTGACTCGTAGTAAGTGCCCCAGGCTGCAGCCCCGGCGCCGAGATACTTCGGATCCGCGGTAGCAAGTGTCCGGGTCGAAAATCCGAGCTTCTGCAACATCGAACGGACCTGCGGCGTAGCCGTGCACGCAACCCAGCGGACGCCCGCATCGTCGAGCAGGCTCGGCAGGATGGCGAACAACATCGGGGCTGCACCGGGGACCAGGGAAACCAGGTTGCCGATCTCGAGGATCTGATCGCGCCCAACCGGCTCGCGAAAGATTCGGCTGATTGCCTGCTCGACTCCGCACTCGAGGTAATATTCGAGAAACAATCGGGCGCGGCCGGCACAGCGCAGGCCGGCAATGGCCCCTGACTGGCCCGCAAGATCGAGGCTCAGGAGCAGGGGAAGAAAGTGCTCGATCCGGGCCTGGTGCTGGCGCGCAAACCGGTCGGCAACCCGGCGCTCGAGAAGAATTCGACCCGGAGAACCCTCCCGCTCGAGTCGCAGGCCGGGCCTGTCCGGCTGCGCCAGCGGGCGCAGGACCTGTTTGCCGAGCGGTGCTGCCGACTGTCGGGCATCTGTAAAGACGGTGGGTTCCACGTTGGTTATTCCGAATTGCTGCAGGTTGGAAACAAGCCTAGTTGCGAAACCTTAAGGAATCCTTAGGAACCGACGTGATATGCGTCACGTTTCGGCTGTTAAGGCCTGCCTGATCCTGCCTGCGAACGAATCCGGAGCATTGTGGCGACGTTTGAAACCCTTGCCCGCCGGGAGCCGGAAGCAGCATTTTTCTCTTCAGCGTATGCTTGCAGGCCGACAGTGGCGCTCGCAACACCTGATTGTTAGCCTTCACATGTCTTCGATAAGAAACTACAAGGAGAAGTAAGATGGCGATCGAATTACCCAATCTTCCCTATGCCGGCGACGCCCTCGAGCCGCATATTTCCGCACGCACACTCGAATTCCATCATGGCAAACACCACAACGCGTACGTGGACAAGCTGAATGCCGCGATCAAAGACACTGAGTACGCGGGCAAATCGCTTGAAGAAATTATTGCCGACTCTGAAGCCGCGTCGAACGCCGGCATTTTCAACAATGCGGCACAGGTCTGGAACCACACGTTCCTGTGGCACAGCATGTCGCCGCACGGCGGCGGCGAGCCGACCGGTGCGCTCGCTGACGCAATCAGCGCGAAGTTCGGTGACCTCGACAGTTTCCGCGATGCCTTCAAGAAGGCCGCGATGGGCCAGTTCGGCAGCGGCTGGGCCTGGCTCGTGCGCACCGGTGACGGCGTCGATATCGTCACCACGGCCAACGCGGAAACTCCGCTCACGGGGGACGCGACCCCGTTGCTGACGCTCGACGTCTGGGAACATGCTTATTACCTCGATTACCAGAACAAGCGTGACACCTATATCGATGCGTTCCTGAAAGAACTCGTCAACTGGGACTTCGCGGCCGAAAACTTCGCCAACGCCGGGTGAGACGGCAGGCCGGCGCACAGCGGCAACGATACGGGCTGCTGCCGCTGTTCGCGGTCGCAGTCCTCGGCGGCTGCGCCGAGCAGCAACTGGATAGTGCCGCCGATCTCGTTCTCGAGAACGGCCGTGTCTACACTGTCGACGCCCGGCGCAGCTGGGCCGAGGCCGTTGCGATCAGCGATGGCCGCTTCGTATACGTCGGCGGCGGCGACGACGTCGCTGCGTTCAAGGGGTCATCGACACGGGTCGTCGACCTCGACGGCAGGATGGTACTGCCCGGCATGTTCGACGTGCACATTCACGCCCTCGCGAGCGGTGTCGAACGACTGCAGTGCGACCTGTCGAGTGAGGGTATGCTGGCCGAATACGGCGTGCTGCCGGACGACCTGCTTGCCGAATACCTGGCCAGGATCCGGCGCTGCGCGGCCGAGCGGCCGAACGATACATGGGTCGTCGGCCACGGGTGGGTCATGGACGCCTTCGGTCCGGGCGCCCTCGCCAGCCGCGAGCTGCTCGATGCAATCGAGCCCGACCGGCCCGTGTACATGGAGTCGGCCGATGGCCACACCGCCTGGGTCAACAGCCGGGCTCTCGAACTCGCGGGTATATCGGGCTCCACGCCTGACCCGAAGGGCGGCAGGATCGATCGCGAGCCGGGCAGCCTCGAGCCGCTCGGCAGCCTGCAGGAACACGCCGCCGACCTGGTCGAGAAGTTGATCCCGGCGCCCGACCTCGACACCCGGCTGGCCGGTTTGCGCTACGCGGTGCAGATGCTTAACGCCTACGGCATTACATCGATCCAGGACGCCAAGACCCACCGGAACGCCCTCGAGAGCTACGAGGCGCTCGACGACCTCGGCGAACTGACCTTGCGCGTCGTCGCCTCGAATGTCTGGGACACGACGCGCGGCATGGAGCAACTGGCTGACATCCGGCAGGATCGCGATCGCTTCACGCGTGGCAACCTGCGCGCGACCTCGGTCAAGATCTGGCTGGACGGCGTGATGGAGAATTACACGGCCGCGATGCTCGATCCGTACCTCGTGGAGGGGGCGTCCCGCGGTATGCTGATGATGACCGAAGACGATCTCGATGCGGCTGTCGCAGCCCTCGATGAGGCCGGCTTCCAGGTGCATGTTCACGCAATCGGCGATCGCGCGACACGCGTATCGCTCGACGCATTCGAAAAAGCACGTGCAGCCAACGGCGCCAGCGACAACCGCCATCACATCGCGCATCTCCAGGTCATCCAGCCGAGCGACATCCCGCGCTTTCGGGAACTCGGCGTCGTTCCTGCAGATCGAGACTGCCGTGTCCCGCAGGGATCCGCTCAATGGCAGGGACCCGGTATTCATTGCCGAGGAGCGCATCTCGCTGCCGGAGGCAATCGCCATGCTGACGATCGATGCTGCCTGGGTTAACCACAGCGAAGCCGACACCGGGTCGATCGAAGTGGGCAAATACGCGGACCTCGCGATACTTGATCGCAACCTGTTCGACATCGAGGTCGAGGCGATCTCGGAAACCCAGGTCGTAATGACGCTGTTTGGGGGAGAGATCGTGTTTGAAGCCGGATCGCCATGAATACAGTGACCGAATACCGGCGGCACGGCAAAGACGTCGCAGCCAAGACAGAAGGTAACCCGGAGGGCAAGGGACTCAACGGCTTCCTGCTGGACTGGCACAGCACCGAGCCGGGCGGCATCGTCGCCAAGGGCCGCCGCCAGATCCTGGCCGAGTTCTTTACCTCGATGCTCGTGTTGTCCGCCAGCTTCAAGTACAGGCCGGCTGTCGGGCGCGCCAACCACCTTTACTTCGTCGACGGGGCCTGGCTCCTGAGCCTGATCGCCCCGGAAGAATGGTCGGCGCGCCACCGCGACGGGTATGCGGGCTCCTGCGTGCTGCAGCCCGACATGACCTGGACGATCGAGCCAGCGGAACGGCTGGGAGAATGCAACCAGGTAGCGGACGCGATCGCGCGATTTTACGATGCGTTTGTCGACACGCTCGATTCGGACCTGACCCTCGAAGAAATCCTGCCGTTTTATGTTCGCCGCATGCCCTACTGGCAGCGGCTGCATGCCAGTGCGCTGAGCCGCTCGATTCGGGCGGCACTCATGCTCGGTGACCAGACAGAGACAAGGTGCCGCGACTGGCAGGTACTGCTGCCGGAGTTTGACGTCAACCTGCTGGTACACGACAGCCGGCCCTGAATCGCCGCGCATCGCGGTTTTCCGAGACGCGACCTGCAACACAGAACGAATGCCCCGCTTCCTGTAAAAAAAGTCTGGTTCGGCACGAAAACGGCCGTAGTTGGCGGGTTTTTACATAACGATATGCGAGTGCTAAGGTTTGGCCCATTGGCGCTGGCCGCGACGCTGTTGTCGGCCTGCGCGACACAGCTGCCTCCGCTGGAGCCCGTCGTGGTGGAGGCGCCGGTCGAGGTCGTGGTTGAACCACAAGCGCCGCCCGCGGAGGAAAAACCGGCCCAGCCGGAGCCCGAACCCGCCTCTTCTGAGCCACCGCCCCTGCCGAGCGTCGCGATCGTACTGACGAGCAAGCAACCCGTCTATGCCGATGTCGCGAACGAACTCTCCGCGCATTTTGAAAACCACGCTATCTACGACCTCGATGATGCCAGTACTCCGCCGGCAACCGTGCTGCGACTCGTCAACGACTCCAACCCGGTCGCCGTCATCGCCATCGGCGTGCGCGCTGCCCGTTCGTCCGTGGCCATGTCGAGGCAGCCGGTGGTCTTCAGCCAGGTCTTCAACTACCGGCACCATGACCTGCTCAATGACAACACGCGCGGGGTTGCTGTCCTGCCGCCGCTCGATGCGCAACTTGCGGCGTGGCGGGAAATCGACCCATCCCTGCAGAAAATCGGGTTCATTATCGGAGAAGGCCACGAGGAACTCGTAACAGAAGCCGAGGTTGCCGCACAGCGTCATGGCATCGAAATCGCCGCCGAAGTCTCGCACTCCGACCAGGAAACTCTCTACATCTTCCGCCGCATGATCCGGGATATTGACGGCTTCCTGCTTCTTCCGGACAACCGCATCCTGAGCTCACGCGTTTTGCAGGAGATGATGACCGAAGCCCGGCGCAACCGGGTACCGGTATCGGTGCCGAATGACGCCATGATGTCGCTGGGCGCAACGCTCAGCATGACGGCGAGCGCATCCGACATCGCCCGGACGATCGTGAATGTCGTGCGCGCCATCCAGGCCGGCAATATCGCCGACGTCCCGCCAGTGTCCCGCCTGTCGGAGATTCTGGTCAGGACCGGCCCTGGCGAACAGGCAGCGAGATGATGACGGACGTGCTCGACAGGCTCCGGCGTGCCGCTGCATCCGCCAGGTCGTGGTGGAGCGATCGAGGGTCGCGCGAGGAGCGGCCCGCGGGCAAACGCATGCTCGTGAACGAGATTCTGTCGATCCAGGTGATGAGCGCGGCGCTGATCGGTGGACTGGCGATTGCATCCCTTTACTGGGGCGGTCAATGGGTTCTGCAGGACAACTACAGCCGTTGGGCCCTGCAATGGACAGAGGAGCTCAACGAACTGGGAGCTCCCCTCTATCTCACCGACGACAAGGAAGCGCTGTTCCGCCTGGAGAGCTTCGTCGAGCGTTACCCCGAAATCGATCACGTGTCCTACTACGGGCGTGACGGCGAGGTGCTCTTCACGATCGGGAAAGAAGCCGACGATGACCCCGTCGCCAAACTGGGTAAATCGCGCCTTGACGATGCAGTCACCCTGATCGGCGATGAAAATCCATACCTGCTACAGAGCGGCTTACTGAATCCGCGTGAGTTCGAGATTCTCGCCCCTGTGTGGACCGAGTACATGGCCGAGGATGCACTGTTCACTTTCGATGGCTCGGCGGGTGAGACCGACACCCAGACGCAGCTCCTGGGCTTTATCGGCATCCACCTCGACTTCGTGATGTTTCACGACCGTCTGCTGGAGAACATCAAGACTGCCGTTGGCATCCTCGTGGTGCTTTTGTTCGCGTTTGCGATGTATGGCCGTCGGGCCCTGCGGCGTGCGCTGGTATCGATCTCGGACCTGCAGGAACCGATCCAGGAACTCGCAAAGGGAAACCTGCACGTCAAATTCAGTCCTGCCGCGCACCGTGAGATCTCGGACATCGTCGAAGCCCTCGAGACAACGGCCACCGCTCTCGGTGAACGCGATGCCAGGCTGCGCGAGATGGCCAATCACGACAGCCTCACCGGCCTGTTCAATCGTCGTCGCTTCGTCGAAGAATTGCGCAAGGAGATTGTCACGGTGATGCGCGACAAGCACACCAGCGCCCTGTTGTTCGTGGATCTCGACCAGTTCAAGTACATCAACGATGCCTGCGGCCATCCGGCCGGCGATCGACTGATCTGCAAGGTCGCGGACGAGCTGCGCCGCAGCGTGAGAAAAGGCGATGTCGTCGCGCGTTTCGGCGGCGACGAGTTTGCCATTCTCGTGCGGCGTGCAGGCGGTCAGGGAGCGGAAACGTCGGCCGATTCCATCCTGTCGAACATGCGGCGCCTCGCGCATGTCGAAGATAGCCAGGTGTTCCATATCCACTGCAGTATCGGCATCGCGCTCATCGACGGTGATCATCTGCATTACGACGACGTCATCAACCAGGCCGATATAGCCTGCCGTGATGCAAAACAGGCAGGCCGCAATCGACTCGCGATATACGCAGAGTCGGCGCAGCGGGACGAAACCGAGACCACTGACGTCGGCTGGGTCAATCGGCTGCGCAAAGCGCTGGATGAAAACAGCTTCGAGTTGCACTTCCAGCCGATCAACCGCATCCATACGGGCGAAACCACGCATCACGAGGTACTGATCCGCCTGCCCGGCGCTGATGGCAAGCTGGTTCCACCCGATGCGTTCCTCACATCGGCCATGCGCTTCGGCCTGATGTCGGAGATCGATTTCTGGATGATCGATAACGCGGCGCAGGCGTATGCAGATTACTCGACGCCGCTGCGCGACCTCAAGCTGTCGATCAACCTGTCCGCCAATGCGTTCGAGGGTGACAATCTCGTCCGGCACGTCGAGAAGGCATTCGAGAGACACAATGTCGACCCCGGGAACATCATCCTCGAAATCACCGAGAGCCTCGCTATCCGCCACACCGCGCATGTCGAGAACCAGATCGCCGCACTGCGCGAACTGGGCTGTGAGTTTGCGCTCGACGATTTCGGCACGGGCTACAGCTCG
>JARRMH010000263.1:0-4210 GCA_037386205.1 Woeseiaceae bacterium
GGGTCGTGACCGAGACCTTCCAGATGTCACAGACCAACGGCTTCCGAACCGGCGGTACTGTACACATCGTCGTCAACAATCAGATCGGCTTTACGACCAGCAGGCCGTCGGATGCACGGTCGACGGATTATTGTTCCGACGTCGCGAAGATGATCGAGGCGCCGATTTTCCACGTGAATGGCGACGATCCGGAAGCGGCTCTTTTCGTGACGCGGCTGGCGCTCGAATACCGCAGGAAGTTCAAGAAGGACGTTGTCATCGACCTCGTCTGCTACCGGCGCCACGGGCACAACGAGGCCGACGAGCCGTCAGCAACCCAGCCGATCATGTACAGCAAGATCAAAGGTCACAAGACGACCCGCCAGCTGTATGCCGACAAACTGGAACGCGATGGTGTTGTCGAATCCACGACGGCGGCAGACATGCAGGACAGTTATCGCGACCGTCTCGACCGGGGCGAACCGGTGCCGAAATCGAGTCTTGGCATGATCGGCAACGAGTACACGGTCGACTGGACACCCTACCTGGACGTCGAGTGGGACGATGCGGTCGACACGACGATCAGTCCCGGCACCGTTGCCGAACTCGGCAAAACGATAACCTCGTATCCGCCCGACATGAAACTTCATGGCAGGGTCCAGCGCATCATGGACAGCCGCGTGAAGATGGCGAGCGGTGAAATGGACATGGATTGGGGTTTCGCCGAGACCATGGCCTATGCCTCCCTGCTGGCCGAAGGTTTCGAGGTGCGGCTCGTCGGCCAGGACAGCGGCCGGGGAACATTTTTCCACCGCCACGCAGTGCTGCACAACCAGCTGAACAACCGCGAGTTCGTGCCGCTGCAAACGATCGTCGACAGGGAAAATGCGTTCCGGGTCATTGATTCGTTCCTGTCCGAAGAAGCGGTACTGGGCTTCGAGTACGGTTACGCGAGCACGTCACCCGACACGCTGGTTATCTGGGAAGCACAGTTTGGCGATTTCGCTAATGGCGCCCAGGTTGTGATTGACCAGTTCATCAGTTCGGGGGAAGCCAAGTGGGGCCGTTTGTGCGGTCTGACAATGTTCCTGCCGCACGGTTATGAAGGCCAGGGTCCCGAGCACTCGTCTGCGCGGCTCGAGCGTTTTCTGCAGCTGTGCGCCGAACACAACATGCAGGTTTGCGTTCCCTCGACACCGGCCCAGATGTTCCACATGCTGCGCCGGCAGCAGGTGCGCAAGTTCCGCAAGCCGCTGGTCGTGATGACACCGAAGAGTCTGCTGCGGCACAAGAGCTCGGTGTCGCCGGTCGGCGAGTTGTCGAGCGGACGTTTCGCGACCATCATTCCGGAAACGGAAAGCGTCGACCGCAAGAAAACCCGGCGCATCGTATTCTGCAGCGGCAAGGTCTATTTCGACCTGGTCGAGGCACGCGAGGTCAATAACATAAGAGACATAGCGATCATCCGGATCGAGCAGCTCTATCCGTTTCCGATCGTCCAGTATGCGGACATCGTCGAGGAGTACCGGCACGTGGAGGAAATCGTCTGGTGCCAGGAAGAGCCGCAGAACCAGGGCGCGTGGTACCAGATCAAGCACCGGCTGCAGGAGCCACTCGCCGGTCATCAACAGCTTTACTATGCCGGACGGACGAGCGCGGCTGCGCCCGCGTCAGGAATCTTCAAGGTCCATCTGCAGCAACAACATGCCCTGGTCGAAGCGGCGCTCGACATCACGTCGGAAGCGAGCAAAGTCCGGAAGCCAGAGAAAACAAAACGGAAAAAGTGAATGAGTATCGAGATAAAGGTTCCGCCTTTACCTGAATCTGTCAGTGACGCGACACTGGTGGCCTGGCACAAGTCGGTCGGGGACGGTGTAGCTCGCGATGAAAACCTCGTCGATCTCGAGACCGACAAGGTCGTTCTCGAAGTACCGGCGCCGTCCGCCGGCACGTTGTCGAAAATTGTCGCCGAAGATGGCGCTACGGTTGTCGCGGGCGACGTTCTCGCGATACTCGAGGAAGGCGACGGTGGGTCCGCTTCCGATGACGACGGGGACAAGTCGGCAGAGACCAGCGAAGAAGACGACAGCGATGCGAAGGCGGAGCAGGAGGACGAGGAACAGTCGTCCGAGAAGGCCGAGGCTGTTAAGGAAAGCAGGGAGGAGACGAAGGGCCCGGTGAAAACCAGCCCCGCAGTCCGGCACCTGCTCGAAGAACACGATCTCGACGCCACGATGATACCGGGCAGTGGCAAGGATGGCCGCGTCACCAAGGCTGACGTCATGTCGTTTCTCAAGTCCGAAGGGGGCAGCGAGGTGACATCGGGCGAGGAATCCGAGGTTGGCGAAGTGGTGACGGCCGGGCCGATGCGCGAGGAAAAGCGCGTGCCCATGACGCGCCTGCGTGCCCGCATCGCCGAACGGCTGGTCGAGGCACAGCACACGGCGGCGATGCTTACGACCTTCAACGAGGTCGACCTGACCGAAGTGATGGCGCTGCGCAAGCGCTATCGTGACGAATTCGAGAAAAAGCACGGCGTACGCCTCGGCTACATGTCTTTCTTTGCCAAGGCGACCGTCGACGCCCTGAAGCAGTTTCCCGTCGTCAATGCATCGGTGGAAGATAACGACATCGTCTACCATAACTACTACGATCTGGGCATTGCCGTGTCGAGCGACCGGGGACTCCTGGTGCCGGTCGTGCGGGACGTGGACCAGATGAGTTTCGCCGAGTTTGAGAAGGCGCTCGGGGAACTGGCGCAGAAAGCGCAGGATGGCACGATCAGCATGGATGACCTGACCGGCGGCACGTTTACCATTACTAACGGCGGCATCTTCGGTTCCATGATGTCGACACCGATTCTGAACCAGCCGCAAAGTGCGATTCTCGGCATGCACTCGATCCAGCAACGGCCGATGGTCGTGGACGGTGAGATCGTGGTGCGTCCGATGATGTACCTCGCAGTGACTTACGATCACCGGATCATCGATGGCAAGGAGGCCGTGCAGTTCCTCGTGTCGATCAAGGAGCAGCTGGAGGATCCGTCCAGGCTGCTGCTGCAGCTCTAAATACCCAAGGATTGTCCGACCATGAGCAAGAAATACGACGTTGTCGTCATCGGTGCCGGTCCGGCCGGCTACATTGCGGCCATTCGCGCCGCGCAGCATGGCAAGTCGGTGGCCTGTATCGATGAGTGGCAGAACAAGGACGGCAAGAATGCCTTCGGCGGTACCTGCCTGAATGCAGGGTGTATCCCGTCGAAGGCGCTGCTGGAGTCTTCCGAGCTGTATCACCGCGCCGAGCACGAGTTCAAAAAACACGGCATCAAAACGGGTGGCGTGAAATGGATATCGCGGCCATGCAGAAGCGTCGCGCTGCAATCGTGCGGCAGCTCACGGGTGGGATCGCCGGCCTTTTCAAGGCGGCCAAGGTCGAGGGGCTGGTCGGGCACGGCAAATTGCTCAAGGACAAGCGGGTCGAATTCACGCCCGTCGACGGCGACAAGCAAGTGCTCGAGGCCGAACACGTCATCCTGGCCTCGGGCTCGGAGCCGATCGAGCTGCCGGTCGCCAAGTTTGACGGCGAGAACATCATCGATTCATGGGATACGCTGGAGCTGGACGCGGTTCCGAAAACGCTCGGCGTCGTCGGGGCCGGCGTCATCGGGCTCGAGCTCGGCAGCGTATGGGCGCGCCTCGGTGCCGAGGTCACGATTCTCGAAGCTATGGACGACTTTTTGTTCATGGCGGACCGTGACGTTGCCAAGGTGGCGGCTTCCGACTTCAAGAAGCAGGGCCTCGATATTAAACTGGGCGCCAAGGTGACCGGCGCCAAGGCCGGCAAGAAGGGCGTAACCGTCGAATACGAAGACAAGGACGGTGAGCATAAGCTGAGCGTCGAGAAGCTCGTCGTTGCCGTGGGCCGGCGGCCATTCACGGAAGGCCTGTTCGCCGACGATGCGGGCATCCAGGTTGATGACCGCGGGTTCGTCGTCGTCGACGATGAGTGCCGCTCGCGGGTCAAGGGCGTCTTCGCCGTCGGTGATTGTGTGCGCGGGCCCATGCTGGCACACAAGGGCTCGGAAGAAGGCGTCATGGTTGCCGACCTGATCGCCGGCGAATTCGCCGAGATGAACTACGACGTTATTCCGTCCGTGATCTACACCAGCCCCGAAATTGCCTGGACCGGCAAAACCGAGGCCGAGGTCAAGGAAAGCGGTCGCGAGTACAAG
>JARRMH010000264.1:0-4682 GCA_037386205.1 Woeseiaceae bacterium
GGCTGTCGCATGCATTGCACGACGTGCAAACTTCGGTCGAGTCGCTCGGCGACGTGTCAATTGAACTCGAGAAGCTTGCGGAACCGCTGTTGATCCTGAGCGAAAGGCTCGGACTCCTCGCGAGCGAGGACGCCTGGGACGGGCTGCGCTGGGTCGAGGTCAATCCGCGCAGCCTGCGCCTGCACCTGACGCCACTCGACGTATCGACCAAGCTCAGCGGGCTTGTCGTGAATGACTACCAGTCCTGGGTCTTCACCTCGGCGACACTGGCGGTTGGCGAGGACTTTTCACACTTCACCTCGCGCATGGGGCTCGGCGGGGTCAGGGCGCTCGCGTTCCCGAGCCCCTACCACGTCGAGCGCAATGGCCTGATCTGGCTGCCGACCGGTTTGCCGCAGCCGTCCGACGCCGGTCACACGGACGCGATGCTGGAACAGGTAACGCCGCTACTGGACATGACCGCAGGCGGGATGTTCTGCCTGTTCACGAGCCATCGCGCGCTTGGCAAGGCGCGCAAGTGGTTTCATGCGCACCGGTCGGCACAGCGCGGCCGCAAGCTGCTGATTCAGGGCGACGCACCGCGCGATGACCTGTTGCGCCGCTTTCGGCAATACGGCGACGCGGTCCTGTTGGGCACCGGCAGTTTCTGGGAGGGCGTCGACGTGCGCGGATCACCAGCTGCCGCAGGCGGCTCTGGCGTTGAAGCAGGGTGCCGGCCGTTTGCTGCGCGGTGAAACCGATTACGGCGTGATTGTCCTGTGCGATCCGCGCATCCGTGGCAAGCGCTACGGGCAGAAGTTTCTCGACGCCCTCGCGCCGATGCCATCCACGGATTCCATCGAGGACGTGGCGGCGTTCCTTGCGTCTCACGAAGCATCCGGGGCGGTCGCATGAAGCTCCTCGCCATCGACACGTCGTCCCTTGCCTGTTCCGTTGCCCTGTTATGCGAGGATGGGATTGCCGAACGCCACGCGGAACAAGAACGCGAACACACGCGGCTGCTGGTGCCCATGATTCGTGAGGTTCTCGAGGAAACGGGCATGGCGACGACGGACCTCGATGCGGTCGTGCTCGGCAACGGGCCGGGTTCGTTTATCGGCATGCGTATTGCCGCATCGGTCGCGCAGGGGATTGCCCACGGGGCGGGACTCAAGATCGTGCCGGTCTCGTCGATGGCCGCCGTTTCTGCGCAGGTGTTTGCGACCAGCGATCATCTCGAGGTCGTCGTTGCCCAGGATGCTCACATGGGTGAAGTCTACCTCGGTGTATGGCGGCGTGGCGAAAACGACCTGCCACTCGTCTCGCTCCCCGAGCGCCTGCATACGCAAACGCCGATTGGTGAACTCGATGAGTCCTGCGCGAACTCGCGGATTGCGGCCGGCTGCGGCTGGCAGCGCTACCCGGACCTGCTCGCGGCCAACGAAAACCTGATCGGGAACCGTTCGCCGATCCGGTATCCGCGCGCCAGGTATTTACTGCCGCTGGCGGCGGACGCGCTGGCCCGGGAACTTGCCATCGATCCTGCCGACCTGGTGCCGGCCTACCTGCGCAGCACGGTTGCCCGGCCGCCAGCCGGGTCAAAGCCGTAACAGTTCTGTAATATATTGCTGCTCAAATGCGTGCATCCTCGCAACCCGAGCCAGCATGTCCGCCTATAAAATACTGATCGTCGAAGACGAACAAGCCATTCGCGAAATGATTGCGTTTCATTTGTCACGTGCCGGCTACGAGACGATGGAGGCCGTCAATTGCCGCGAAGCGCGGGAGTTGATCGCCGACGACCGGCCCGACCTGGCGCTGGTCGACTGGATGTTGCCGGACTCCAGTGGCCTCGAGCTTACCCGCATGCTGAAACGCGACGAGGACTACCGCGATCTCGCGATCATCATGCTCACGGCGCGCGCCGAGGAGCGGGACAAGATCAGCGGGCTCGACGGCGGGGCGGACGACTATATTACGAAGCCGTTTTCTCCACGAGAGCTGGTCGCCCGGATCCAGGCCGTCCTGAGGCGCGCGGGCGCGCCCGCGGACGAGATAGTCAGCGCGGGCGTCCTGCAACTCGATACAGCCGGGCACCGGGTCCTGTCGGCGGGGAAGGAAATCAGGCTGGGCCCGACCGAATACCGCCTGCTGCAGTTCCTCATGGCGCATCCCGAACGCGTATACAGTCGCGCCCAGCTGCTGGACCGCGTGTGGGGCGCGAACGTCTACGTCGAAGAGCGCACCGTCGATGTGCACGTCAGGCGATTACGGAAGGCGTTGTCCGACGCAGGCGCCGATGACTACATCCAGACAGTCCGCGGCGCGGGGTACCGCTTCTCGGTCCGCGATGTCTGACGCAGCACGCAAATTCGTCATCGGGCTGGTACTGTTCCTTGCAGGCGGTGGCCTGATCGGCTGGATCTATGACCGGCCGCTGACCGGCCTGCTCGTCGCGGCACTCCTCGCGCTCGTTTGGGAAGTACGCCAGCTGCTGAGCTTCGACCGTGCGTTGCGGACCGGGGATTTCGATGACTTTCGTTACGGAGAGGGTATCTGGCAGCAGATATTTTCCCGTTTTCGCTTCGAGAACGAAAAGGCACAGCGTCGCAAGCAGAGTTATCGTCAATTACTCAAGGAAGTCCGCAAATCGACGAATGCCATGCCCGATGGCGCAGTCATTCTCAATGACGAGAACGAGATCGTGGCCTGCAATCGCGCGGCGAAGGAACTCGCAGGACTCAAGCGGAAGAAGGATCGCGGTCAGCGTATCGACAATATTCTCAGGGACCCGGAACTGACCCGCCTGCTGAATTCCGAGGGGAAGAACGATTCCACGGAGATCGCATCCCCGCTGATCGACGGGCGCTGGCTGAACTGCCGCGTCGTCCCGTACGGTGGAGAGCAGCGGCTTTTGCTGATGCGCGATGTGACCGAGCGCATTCGCATCAACAAGATGCGCCGCGACTTCGTGGCCAATGCCTCTCACGAGCTCCGTTCGCCGTTGACAGTGATCACGGGGTACCTCGATGCGCTGGCCGAAGACGACCAGGCGCCGGCGGCCTGGACCAAGCCGGTTGCCCAGATGCGCCTGCAGGCGCAGCGTATGTTGCAGATACTCGGTGAACTGCTGGAACTTTCGCGGCTGGAGAGTGCGCCTGGCACCGAAGCCGACGAAACCGTCGACGTTGGCAGGCTCCTCGAGCAGACGCGCCTGGCTTTCGAAGGGCACGCCGACATCGCGACGATCGTGACGCAGCAGGAGTCGACGGCACAGCTGCGCGGCAGTGCAGCAGAAATCGAGACTGTGATCGTCAACCTGCTGTCCAATGCCGTGCGATTTACACCTCGCGACGGCCAGATTACGATGACCTGGCGTTCCGGTCCCGACGGCGCCGACCTGATCGTCGCCGATACCGGCGAGGGAATCGATCCCGAGTTCATACCCCGGCTTACGGAACGGTTTTTCAGGATCGACAAGAGCCGCAGCCGCGAGGGAGGCGGCACGGGACTCGGGCTCGCCATTGTCAAACACGTCCTTGCTCGCCATGACGCCGAACTCGTGGTCTCGAGTGAGCCGGGCCGTGGCAGCGAGTTTCGGTGTCATTTCCCCCCGGAGCGTGCGGTTCTCGCGCCGCCCGTCGACCTGTCATAAAAGTGCAATGTTTCTGTCATATAAACGAAACGTGGCCTGATTAACGTGCCGCTAACATTTTCGTAACCCGACAGAAACGAAGCGCCGTCCGGCGAAGATCAAGGATCACTGCGATGAATACGATAATCAGGGCACTGCTTGCCACTGGCGTGCTGGCACTTGTGTCGATGCCTGTTCTTGCCGACGAGGAATCGACGAGTTGGGTGGATCGCATGTCGTTCTACGGCGATCTGCGGTTGCGGTACGAAGATATCGATGAGCAGGGCAATCCCGATGCGGAGCGCGACCGGGAGCGCGGTCGTGCGCGGATCGGGTTGCAGGCGGAGGTGAGCTCGAACGTGCTCGTCACTATCGGCCTTGCGACCGGGGGCGACAACCCGGTATCGCGCAACGTAAGCGGCGACGGCGGCTTTTCCACCAAGGACGTCGGCCTCGAACTCTTCTTTATGGGCTGGCAGGCGACGGATGATTTGACGGTCTATGCCGGCAAGATGAAAAACCCGCTGTTCAAGGCGGGCGGGGTCCCGCTGATATGGGACAGCGATCTGAACCCGGAAGGCGTCGCGGTGAACTATACCTCCGGCGCGTTCTTTGCCAACGGCGGCGTCTTCTCGGTGGAGGAACGCAGTGGCGAGGATGACTCGCTGCTGTACGCAGCCCAGGGCGGTATCAGGCTGAGCCTCGGCGAGACAAGCAAGCTGGCGGCAGGCGTCGGATACTTCGCGTACACCAACACGATCGGCAACGAGCCGTTCTATAACGGCGACGCCAACGGCAACTCCGTGGATGGAGACGGCAATTACATTTACGACTACCGAAATACCGAGGTTTTTGCACAATTCGACACCCGGCTCGGCGGATGGCCCTTCCAGTTGTACGCGCACTACACGGTAAACGGCGAGGTCGACAACGAGGACACGGCGTTTGCGTACGGTGCGAAATTCGGTTCGGCCAAGAAGCAGGGCACGCAGCAGTTCAGCTACACGTACCAGGACATTGAAGCCGATGCCGTTGTCGGCACGTTTAATGATTCGGATTTCGGTGGCGG
>JARRMH010000265.1:0-7074 GCA_037386205.1 Woeseiaceae bacterium
GAACAGGGTAACGACCTCGACCTGCATCGCTCACTCCCATTCCCAGTCGACCTCGATCCTGCCCGAAGACAGGTCGACGCCGAGTTTGGCGTCGTGGGTCGCGCGCAGCGCGACAACCGGTTCACGCTGGGGTTCGAAAATCCCCGTGACCACACGCGCGACGTGCACCGTACGGTCGATGATCGACCCTACGGCGGCGGGCCCGGCATGGTGATGAAACACGAACCGCTGGCCGCGGCGGTCGAGGCGGCCCGCGTGCGGGCGCCGCAGAGCAGCCCGGTCATTTGCCTGTCGCCGCAGGGCAGGGTATTTGACCAGGCGGCGGCACGGCGTTTCGCGGAACTGCCGGGGCTCATACTGCTGGCGGGCCGTTACGAAGGAATCGACGAACGATTGATCGAGTCGCACGTCGATGAAGAATTATCTCTCGGCGACTTTGTGTTGTCGGGCGGCGAGATTGCCGCGATGGCGGTGATCGACGCCGTAGTGCGGTTGTTGCCGGGTGTGCTCGGTGACGACGAGTCGGCCGAGCAGGACTCCTTCATGCAGGGGTTGCTCGACTGCCCGCATTACACGCGACCGGAAACGATTGCTGGTCGCAAGGTGCCGGACGTGCTGTTATCCGGCGACCACGCGGAAATCGCGCGGTGGAGATTGCAGCAGGCGTTGGCCCGGACGTTCGAGCGACGTCCGGACCTGGTGGAGAAACTGGACTTGACAGACGAGCAGCAGGCATTGCTCGCCGACTACTTGAAAGAGCAGAGACAATGAGCAAGATAATCGACGCAATCGAGAATGAGCAGATGGGCAAGGACATTCCGGAGTTCGCTCCGGGAGACACCGTGATTGTCCAGGTGAAGGTAAAGGAAGGCGAGCGCGAGCGGCTGCAGGCGTTCGAGGGCGTGGTGATCGCGAAGCGTAACCGGGGCCTGAATTCGTCGTTCACGGTGCGCAAGGTTTCGCACGGCGAGGGCGTCGAGCGCGTCTTCCAGACGCACAGTCCGCTGGTCGACTCGATCAAGGTCAAGCGCCGCGGCGATGTGCGCCGTGCCAAGCTGTACTATCTCCGTGGCCGCACGGGCAAGGCAGCGCGCATCAAGGAAAAGATCTGACCTGTCGGAATTGCTCGGCCCGGCGCCCTCTTGCCGGGCTGATCTCCGTTATACTACGGGCCTCTCCAACAGGCTGAACCTATCGCGTTCGCCGGGGTCCGTCATCATATGAAACACGCACTGTTTCTCTGCGTCGTCGCCCTGTCTCTTGGCGGCTGCGCCTCGCTGATGTCATCGGCAGCCAGCGGGCTGACGGACAGTATTTCCGATTCGGTCCTGAATCAGGATGATCCGGAGACGGCCAAGGCGGCGCTGCCGACCTTTATGGTGCTGCTCGATGGCATGGTCCGGGACAATCCGGACGACCCGGATCTGCTGGCGGCAGGCGCCACACTGTATGCATCGTACGGCGCCATTTTCGCCGAGGATCCCGTCCGTGCCTCGCGCCTGACCTCGCGTGCCCGGCGCTATGCGGGGAGCGCGATCTGCGAGGCGTACGGCCCGGCATGCGGCTGGGACAGCGCGACCTACGACGAATTCGTCGAGTCGCTCGACGGCATCGGGACCGCTGACGCGGAATACCTCTATACCTACGGGTTTGCCTCGCTCGCGTTCCTGCGGGCGCACAGCGACGACTGGAATTCCCTCGCCGAGCTGCCGCAGATGGAGGCATTGTTCAAACGCTACATCGAGATAAGCGGTGACGAAGGTCACGGTGCCGCCTACACGTATATGGGAATATTGCTGACGTTGCGTCCCCCGGCGCTTGGCGGTGAGCCCGAACGTGCCCGCGAGTATTTCGAGAAAGCGATTGCGTTGACGGAGGGCAGGGATCTTGGCATCAAGGTCGAATACGCCCGCGGCTACGCCAAGTTGTTGTACGAGCGCGAGTTGCACGACCGCTTGTTGAACGAGGTGCTGGCGGCGGACCCGTATCAGGACGGCTACACGCTGAGCAACGTCCTGGCGCAGGAACAGGCGAGGGAAATGCTCGCTCAGGCAGACGAATACTTTTAGGCAGGTCAACTATGAACAGACTAGTGCTGACAATTCTGGTTCTCGCTTTCAGCCTGACGGCGCAAGCGACGACGTTGAAAATCGCGACCGTAACCCCGGAAGGTTCGTCGTGGATGAAGTCGATGAAAGCGAGCGCAAAGGAAATAGAGCAGCGCACCGACGGTCGCGTGAAAATCAAGTACTACGGCGGCGGCGTAAAGGGCGATGACAAGAAGGTCCTGCAACTCATTCGCCTCGGCGGGCTGCACGGTGGCGCATTCACGCCGGCTGCATTGTCGTCGCAGTACCGCGATTTGAATCTCTATGGCTTGCCGATGACGTTCGACTCGCTCGAGGAGGCGGCCTACGTTCGCAAGCATCTCGATGAGCGCCTGATGCAGGGGCTCGAGGACGCGGGCTGGGTCAATTTCGGTTTTGCCGCCGGCGGCCTGTCGGTCATGATGTCGAATCCGAAAATCGAGACCTTCGACGACCTTAAAGGCAAGAAAATCTGGCTGCCCGAGGGCGACAGGATCGGTCTCGAGGCGATGCAAGCTCTGTCATTGTCGCCGGTTCCGGCGCCCTTGATCGATGTGCTCATGAGTCTCGAAACCGGCAATATCGACATTGTCGGCATGTCGCCGATTGGCGCACTCGTCCTGCAGTGGCATACCGCGGTGAAGTACATCACCGAACTGCCGCTTGTCTATACCTATGGCTTCACTGCGATAGACAAGAAAGCGTTCAACAAGATCAGCGAGCCGGACCAGGCCATTGTGCGTGAAGTCATGGAACGAACCTATCGCGAATTCAATGAGCAGAATATCGTCGATACGCGTGAAGCCTTCCAGGCTCTCGTAAATTCCGGCCTCGAGGTTGTCGAACTGGACGTCGACGATTACAACCGGACGCGCGCCGCGGTCGCATCGACGATCAAAGAGCTCGGCGACGAGGGGCTTTACACCCCTGAGCTGTATGAGGAAATGATGAGCTACATCGCCGAGTATCGTGCACAAGCCTCGGCCGGGGAGGCGGCAGGGCGGCCTGATTGAAGACAGCGCTGGATAAGCTCGAGCGGGCCGGGCAAAGCGCAGAGACGGCTGCGATTGTCGTGATATTCACGGCGATGGTGCTGGTCGCCGTATTCCAGATCGTCAACCGGGAATTGCTCGGCAGCACGTTTGCCATTCCATGGGCTCATGAGTTTGCGCGTTATTGTGTTCTCTGGCTCGCCATGGTGGGCGCGATTGCCGCGTGTCGGGAAAACAAGCATATTCGCATCGACGCGATCTCCCATGTGGTCTCGGGCACCGTAGCGGCCTGGATCCGGGTCGTCGTCGATACGTTTGCCGCCCTGGTCTGCTTCGCAGTCGGCTGGCAGTCGTGGCTGCTCGTCCACGAGCAATTGTCGTGGGGCGAATTCGTGATCGGCGCCGTGCCGTTGTGGCTGGCCCATGCGCTGGTGCCGCTGGCCTTCTTCCTGATGGGCTATCGCTTCGCGGTTCGCGCATCGTCCCTTCTGTATGACCTTGCAAAGGGCAAGGTCGCCGAGGAGCCGGAATGATCCTGTTCAGCATTATCCTGCTGATTCTCGCGATCCTCGGCGCGCCGTTGTTCACGATCATTGCGACGAGCGCGATGCTCGGCTTCCAGAGCAACGACACCTCGCTGCTCACCGTCCCTCTCGAATTCATGAGCATTGCGCAGGTTCCGGTGTTGACGGCAATTCCGCTGTTCACGTTTGCGGGCTACCTGCTCAGCGAATGCGAAGCGCCCCAACGACTCGTCAG
The DNA here is from genome assembly GCA_037386205.1 of Woeseiaceae bacterium. GTDB lineage: Bacteria > Pseudomonadota > Gammaproteobacteria > Steroidobacterales > Woeseiaceae > UBA1847. The sequence continues at coordinate 3,839 of JARRMH010000265.1, forward strand.
AGTGACTCGGGCATTGTTCGGCTGGATGCCCGGTGGCCTGGCTATCGTCTGCCTTGTCGTTTGTGCATTGTTCACGGCGTTTACCGGGGCTTCGGGTGTCACGATCATCGCCCTTGGCGCGATTCTGTACCCGGCCCTGGTACAGGACGGTTACAGTGATCGCTTCACGCTCGGCCTCGTAACGTCGTCGGGCAGCCTGGGGCTGCTTTTCGCGCCGTCGCTGCCCTTGATTCTCTACGGGGTCGTCGCGCAGGTGAGCATCGATGACCTGTTTCGCGCCGGCATCGTGCCGGGAATCCTGATGATTATTGCCCTGTCCATGTACAGCATGTGGCAGGCCCGCGGTATCCATCGCCGCGAGGTCGTCGCGGCGATACGCGAGGCGATCTGGGAATTGCCGCTGCCGATCGTCGTGCTTGGGGGCATCTACTCGGGCTTCTTTGCCGTGTCCGAAGCGGCCGCGATAACGGCGCTCTACGTGTTCGTTGCCGAAGTGTTCATAAACCGAGAGATCGCGCTGCGCGATCTGCCGCGTATTATCCGCGAGTCGATGGTGCTCGTTGGCGCAATCCTGATGATTCTCGGTATGTCGCTCGCATCGACCTATTACATGATCGACATGGAGATCCCGCAGAAGCTGTTGGCGCTCGTGGGTGAGTTATTCAGCAGCCAGGTTACGTTCTTGATCCTGTTGCTGATCTTCCTGTTGATCCTCGGCGCCATCCTCGACATTTTTTCGGCAATCGCCCTCGTCGTGCCGCTGATACTGCCGATTGCGTCCACGTTCGGCGTCAACCAGGTGCATCTCGGTATTGTCTTCCTGGCAGCGATGGAACTCGGTTACCTGACGCCGCCAGTCGGGCTCAATTTGTTCATCTCGAGCTACCGGTTCGAGAAACCGATTTTGCACGTGTACTCGGCGACGTTCCCGTTCCTGCTCATCCTTTTGTTGTCGGTTATCCTTATAGCATTCTGGCCCGGACTCTCACTGTGGCTGGTCTGATGATGCGCAACGAGGAGGTAAAATAGTGATGCGCGGTATGTTGCTGATACTGGCGGGCCTTTGCGCGGCGCCACCGGCCTTGGCGTCGCTCGACGAAATCGAGTTGCCGCCGGGCTTCGCCATCGAGGTTTACGCGGATGTGCCGCAGGCCCGATCCCTGGCACTCGGTGACCGCGGCACGTTGTTTGTCTCCACGCGCAAGGCGAGCTCTGTCTACGCGGTGGTAGAAAACGCCGACGGAACGACCCGTACCATCGAGATCCTGCGCGGTATGGAAACGCCCAACGGCATCGCGTTTCACGCGGGCGACCTGTACGTTGCGGAGATCGACCGGGTCTATCGTTACAGGGATGCCGAAGATCATCTCGACGCCATGCCCGAGGGCGAACTGCTCGATATCGATTTGCCATCGGATTCGGCGCATGGCTGGCGGTACATCGGTGTTGGCCCCGACGACATGCTCTATATCGGTATCGGCGCTCCCTGCAACATTTGCGACGAGCCCGGCTATGCCGAGATCATCCGCGTGAATCCGGATGGGTCCGGCAGGGAGACCTATGCGTCGGGCGTCAGGAATACGGTTGGCTTTACGTGGCATCCGGAGACGGACGAACTCTGGTTCACCGATAACGGGCGGGACTGGATGGGGGATGACATACCGCCCTGTGAACTCAACCATGCACCACGGCAAGGACTGCATTTCGGGTACCCCTATTGCCACGGGGCGGATATAGCCGATCCCGAATTCGGCGCCGGCCGGGACTGTGACGACTTCACGCCCCCGGTGCAGGATCTGGGGCCGCACGTCGCTCCGCTGGGCATCAGGTTTTATACTGGCCGGATGTTCCCGGAGGAATATCGCGGCCACGTTTTCATTGCGGAACACGGGTCGTGGAATCGGTCCGAGAAGATCGGTTACCGTGTCACGCTCGTCCGACTGGACGGCAATCGTGCTGTCAGCTACGAGCCGTTCGCCCGGGGCTGGTTGCAGGATGGGGAGGTATCGGGTCGGCCCGTCGACCTGATCGTTAAGGACGACGGCTCGATGCTCGTCAGCGATGATTTTGCCGGGAAAATCTATCGAATCACGTACACGGGTGTAACGGAGTAAGGCATGAGTAGCAGGAATTTCATATTTCGGTTCTTCGGCGCGGTCTGGCGAGGAATGAACGGGTTGCGCAAGGTGCTGCATCTCGTGCTGCTGTTGTTCATCTTCGCGTTGTTCTTCGGCGTGATGTCGGGTGAGGCACCGCCGATCCTGCCGCAGAAGGCGGCGCTGGTTATTCAGCCCGTCGGCTCCCTGGTCGAGCAGGTTAGCGGTGATCCGTACGAGCGCGCGCTGGCAAGTATCCTCGGGGAAGTGCCGCCGGAGACGCTCGTGCAGGATGTCGTCGATGCCCTCGAGGCGGCCCGTGACGACAAGCATATTGGCGCCGTGCACCTCGAGTTATCGGCCCTCGTTTCGGCGTGCATCGACAAGCTTGAACGGGTGGCGAAGGCGGTCGATGCATTCAAAGAGTCGGGCAAGCCCGTGATCGCGAGCGCGGACTATTTTTCGCAGCAGGCATATTACATCGCGGCGCATGCAGACGAGGTTTACCTTAATCCGGAAGGCATCGTCTTCCTGCAGGGTTACGGGACCTACCGCACCTTTTACAAGGATGCGATCGATCTTCTGCGTATCGACTGGAATGTTTTCCGGGTCGGCACCCACAAGTCGTATGTCGAACCGTATTCGCGCATGGATATGTCGCCCGAGGACCGCGAATCGCGGCAGCGCCTCGTCGATAGTCTCTGGGCTTCCTACCAGGAGAATGTCGTGGAAGCTCGGGGGCTGGCGGCGGATGCGATCGATGACTATTCACAAAACCTCGTGGCGCATGCCGAAGCGGCCGGTGGCGACCTAGCAATCGTGGCGCGCGATCGTGGCCTGGTTGACAAGTTGCTGGGTCGGACACAGTTGCGGGAACTGCTGATCGAGCATGTCGGGCGGGATCCCGATGACGAAGCGAACTACTCCGGCGTCCGGCTGTACGACTACCTGTCCCAGCTCGCGCTGCGGCGCGCCAGCAAGGAAAACGCCGAGAATATTGCGGTCGTTGTCGCTGCGGGCGACATTCTCGACGGTTCGCAGCCGCCCGGAACGATCGGTGGTGATTCGACTGCGGCCCTGCTCAAGCGAGCGCTCGAAGACGAGTCTGTCAGGGCCGTCGTGCTGCGCGTCGACAGCGGC
>JARRMH010000266.1:0-6315 GCA_037386205.1 Woeseiaceae bacterium
CCCACCGGCGTCGGCAAGACGGAGGTCAGCCGCCAGCTGGCGCTGCAGCTCGGCATCGAACTGATCCGCTTCGACATGTCCGAGTACATGGAGGCCCATTCCGTGTCGCGCCTGGTCGGCGCGCCGCCCGGTTACGTTGGCCACGACAAGGGCGGCCTGATGACCGAGGCCGTCACGCGTAATCCGCACGCGGTGATGTTGCTGGACGAGATCGAGAAGGCGCATCCGGATATCTTCAACATCCTTCTGCAGGTCATGGATCACGGCAAGCTGACCGATGCCAACGGCCGTGAAGCGGATTTCCGCAACGTGATCCTGGTCATGACGACGAACGCGGGCGCCGCACAGAGTGCGCGCCGCTCGATCGGCTTTGCCGAGCAGGATAATTCCTCGGACGCGATGGAGGTCATCCGCAAGACCTTTGCGCCGGAATTCCGCAACCGCCTGGATGCCATCATCAACTTCCGCGCGCTCGACATGCCGGTGATTCTGATGGTGGTCGACAAGTTCATCCTCGAGCTCGAGGAACAACTGGCCCTCAAGGACGTCGCGATTTCGGTAACGCGCGCGGCACGCGAGTGGCTCGCACAGGAAGGGTTCGACCCGAACATGGGCGCACGGCCCATGAAACGCGTGATCCAGGAACAGATCAAGCGACCGCTGGCGGACGATCTGCTGTTCGGCGACCTGGCCGACGGCGGCACGGTGACGGTCGACGCGCCCACGGGCGACGGTCCGGATGGCGCCGGCGACAGACTGCAGCTTGAGGTTTCCGCGAAGGATACAGCGCCGAAGGCTCTGCCGGCCTCCGCGGACTGAGGCGACCGGTTACTTGGTGCGGTAGGTAATTCTTCCCTTGCTGAGGTCGTAGGGCGTCAGTTCCACCTTGACCTTGTCCCCGGTGAGAATCCGGATGTAGTGCTTGCGCATGCGTCCGGAAATGTGTGCGGTCACGACGTGTCCGTTCTCCAGTTCGACCCGGAACATCGTGTTCGGCAGCGTCTCCATGACGATGCCGTCCATTTCAATGACGTCTTCTTTGGCCATAGGCCATCCTCCCATTTTTGCGACGCGGTATTGTGCCACAAATTTGTTTTGTCGGTGTTGACACAAGTACCCATTGGCTTACAATAGCCACCCCACGCGGGAATAGCTCAGTTGGTAGAGCACAACCTTGCCAAGGTTGGGGTCGCGAGTTCGAGTCTCGTTTCCCGCTCCAGATTTCAAAAGCCCGGTCGGCGCTCGCCGCACCGGGCATTTTCATTGCGGAACCGTGGCCGACCGGCCGCCGAACGCATCCAGGCGGTACACGGCGTCCTTGCGGCCCAGGTACTCCCAGCGTTGCAGCGCGATCGGCACGTTGCCGTTGCGCATCAGGAAATCGTGGAAGTCGCGCAGCGAGAACTCGTCGCCGCGATCGAGCCTCGCGTCCGCCAGGAACCCCAGTATCTGCAGCTTGCCGACCTGGTAGGAAATGGCCTGGCCGGGATTGAAGGCGAAAAAGACCGCCTCCTCCAGCGCGGTCTCGCGGTCCATCGGCACCGCCCGCGCCAGGTAATCCGCGGCCTGCTCGATCGTGAAATCGCCCGTGGCGAGCCGGATATCGACCTCGACGCGCAGGGCCCGCAGGCGCGCATAACTGTAGATGATTTCGCGTGACCGGGGGCTGAAGTCGAACAGGCCGGCCTGCAGGAGCAATTCCTCGACATAGAACGCGATGCCTTCGTTGACGCTGGAATCGATGTAACGCCTGCGAATCGGGTTCTCCTGCTCCCAGGACAGCGCCATCTGGAAGTAGTGGCCCGGCACGCCTTCGTGAATGATCAGGGGGCGCGGATCGCGGGCGGCCGAGAGGTAGAAGTAGGGCAGGTCGGGCGAGGGCTCGCTGATGTAGCTGCAGGCGTCCTCGTCGAGTCGCGTCTCCGACGTCAGATCGTCCGTGACGCCCAGGAACGCGAGCGGCGCGAGGTAGTCCGGCAGGGGACAATTCCGGTAGTGCCGTAACCATTCCGGCACCGTCATCAGGTCGTGGGCCTCGAGAAAGGCGCGGATCTCGCGCTCGCGCAGTTCGGCGGCCTGGATCTGTCGCTCCCGTGACGGAAAAATCGGCAGTTCGGGCGAACCGGCATTGCGGTTCTGTTCGACCACATCCCAGGCGACCGCCCGGTTCCAGGCTTGCCGGCCCTGCAGCAGCAACTCCCCGGGCGTGTGCGGAACCAGGGCGATGTTGCTCAGAAACCAGCTGTAGGCGTCCGGGCCGATGGCAAATGCCGTGCGCATGCCCGGGCGTTCGCGCTCGAGCCATTTACGATAGCTGACGAGTGATTTATTTGCTTGATTAACAGCATCCTGAAGATCTTTTCTAAAGCGATCTGGAACTTCAGATTCGAGCGCTGAGCGGACCCGTTCGAGACGCTCGTCGCTATCTGCTAGGGTGGCGATCGCCGCCTCGGCGAACGGTCCGACCGGCACGTCGAGATTGTCGCGGGCATGCCGCAGGGTTTGCGGAATGTGGGCAAAGCGCTCGACGATCGCCGCTGCCCGTTCGTCGTCGATCGGGCCGGTCAGGATCAGCAGTTCGAAAACGCTGCCCAGGGTCTGCTGTACGTAGAACAGCGGGTTGCGCTGGGGGTCCCGCAACACGTCCAGTTCCCAGTGAACGCGCTGGATCGCGGCGCGCAGCAAGCGATGATCGACCTGTTGGGGCACCGTCCAGCCGGCGGTATTCACGGCGTCGACGGCGTCGATGAACTGGCGGTAGCGCTCGCGGTATTCCTCGAGCGCCTCGGGCGACCAGTCCGGCACCCAGCCGCGTGGGCGCTCGACCCGGGGAATGTCGTCGCCGCCGACCGGTTGCTGGGCGCGTCGCCATTCGAAAAAGGTACGGGCCAGTTGCCGGAAGTCATCGTAGTTGTCGGCTTCGGCCCGTAACGGGGCTGAACAGGGCAGGGCGAGCAGCAGCGTCATGCCGCAGCCCAGAAAGCGATGGGTCCATTGCTTCACGTTGACGATTCCCGCATGGCGTTCGATCGATGAGGCGTGGCCAATAGCATTACAATATTTGGATGAATCCGCTAGCCCCGTTTCTGGATAACTTCGGTTTCGCCATGCTCGATGGCGGCATCTCCACGGAACTCGAGCGCCACGGCGCCGACCTGGACGATCCCTTGTGGACCTCCCGGGTGCTGCTCGACGCCCCGGAGCGCATACGGGCGATGCACCAGGCTTTCCTGGAGAACGGCGCCGACATCATCGCCACGACGACCTACCAGGCGAGCATGGCCGGGTTTCAGCGCGCCGGCCTGAGTGAAGACGCCGCGCGAAACACGATGCGCGAAGCCATCGGGATCGCGGTGCAGACGCGTAATGCGTTCTGGTCGATCCCCGCAAACCGCTCCGGTCGCCTGCGGCCGCTCGTCGCCGTATCGCTCGGCCCGTACGGAGCCGCCCTCCACGACGGGTCGGAATATCACGGCGACTACGCGGCTGATGACGCAACGGTTCGCGCCTTCCACCGCGAGCGGATCGCCGCGCTGATCGACGCCGGCGGCGACCTGTTCGCCTTCGAAACGATCCCGTCGATGGCGGAGGCCGGAATCCTGCTGGAGCTGCTGCCCGAGTTTCCGGACCTGAAGACGTGGATCAGTTTCAGTTGCCGCGACGGGCGTCATGTGGCCCACGGCGAGGTCTTCGCCGATTGCGCCCACCGGGTGACCGGCTCCCGGCAGGTGCTGGCCGTGGGCGTCAATTGCACGGCGCCGGAAAACATCGCCCCGCTGCTGGCCTCCGCTTCCGGGGTCGACCGGCCGCTGGTCGCCTACCCGAACAGCGGCGAGACGTGGGACGCCGCAGCCCAGTGCTGGCGCGGCGAAGCCTGCGATGCGATGGACGTCGGCGCATGGTATCGACGCGGCGCGCGCCTGATCGGCGGTTGCTGCCGAACCGGCGCGGAGGACATCGCGACGATGAGGCGCAGCCTGTGCGAATACCTGGCGAAGTGATTGGAATCCGTGCGTGGAAAAGCGCAGGATAGGGTAGTAGAATAGCGCGCTTCGAAAGGATCCTGTTACCGAGGCTAGGTGGCAGAGTGGTTATGCAGCGGCCTGCAAAGCCGTGTACGCCGGTTCGATTCCGACCCTAGCCTCCATGAGGAGGGAAGTCCGATGAAACAAGCCATTCAATGGGCCGCAGTATGCGGCCTGATCGCGGCGTCCGTCAGCGGCAACGCGCTGGCGCAGGACGAAGACGACGCGGGCATGAATATCTTTTCCGTCGAGTTGTACGCCTGCAGCTACCACGACGGCGGAGGCCCGAGCGACCTGGAAAGCTGGACCGGGAAATGGAACGATTGGGCGGATGAACGAAACGTCGATTCCTACTGGGCCTATACCCTGACGCCGTACTATTACGGCGAAGATCAGAACTTCGATTTCATCTGGCTGGGCCTGGCATCGGATGGTGTTTCGATGGGCCGCGCGCAAGACACGTGGGTTTCCCAAGGGGGCGAACTCCCCGCGGAATTTGCGAAGTTTGCACAGTGCGACGCGCATCACAATTACGCCACCATGAACATCAAGCCACCGCCTGATGACGATGCGAAGCGAGTCGTGCTGAGTTTCGCGGACTGCAACGTCGAGGAAGGCAAAACCTGGGATGACGTCGGGCCCGCCCTCAACGCCTGGGCCGAATATCGCACGGCCAACGGCTCCCAGGCCGGCATGTGGGTCATGTGGCCCGCCTACGGCGCCGGCAGTGTCGATTACGACTTCAAGTTCGTGACCAGCTACCGCAGCTACGAAAGCCTCGGTGTCGACTACGACCAATATGCGGCCGCAGGTTACGCCAAGGCCGACGAACTGTTCACCGGCGTCGTCGATTGCGATGTCGCCCGCAGCTACAACTCCGTGGAACGTCGGAGCGGCGCAAGCGACGATTGACCACCGCGCGTTCGTTCGCCGGAGACGTCAATACAGGGGTGCGGCAACATCACGTTGCCGCACCTTTTTTTGTGCCCCGTTCCTGCGCCCAACGCGTCCTGGTGTAAACTTCCCGAGCGGCGGTTCGCCTGGAAGCCCGGGTGGCGAAATTGGTAGACGCAAGGGACTTAAAATCCCTCGATCGAAAGATCGTGCCGGTTCGAGCCCGGCCCCGGGCACCATATTTAGTCCATTAATTGCAATATCTCCTTAAGATTCAGCCGAGTTAAGCGCTCGCATGAACCGCTTGCAGTCGTAGATTTGCCATGGAATTTGTCATGGTTTTGCACAAGTCATAAATACCCTTGCCAGGATCGAGCGGAGATATGCGCTCACCGGCCGCCACAGTCGGTCTCTGACACGTACCGGGCGGATTTGCTGATGCGAAAGAAAAGGGCCGCCAGAGTGACGGCCCGTGTTGGTTCATAGCACTGGTGCAATGGGTCACACCCGGTTCAGTCGTACTTCACCCAAATATTTCCGCCTCCCAGCATTTCCGCATGTGCATAATCGCCACCGTCTTCACCGCAGCCCTCAGTCGATACTTCAAGGTAATCACCTGCGATCCCGGGCTGTCCATTATCTTCAACAAGCACGGTAAACGTACCCTCATAGCCTTTTGGTTGAGTTCGGCAGGTTCCCGACAATTCGACCACATTGGGTTCAATAATTTCGTTTTCCACGAGCGCTGCAGTCAATTCCGCACAAGTACCTTCCCATCCGAAGACACCGTTCAGTGCCTCAAATTCTCCGTGAAATCGAACACCAGCACTTTTGTCCATGTACTGAAATTCGCCACGATGAAAGAGGTACTCGCCATCTTCCTCATAACACTCTGCACTGAAGCCAAAATGCGCTTTGCCTCCATAGAGTCCGGGCAACCAACCACCACCTCCCAAGAGGTGACAACCTGCGGAAATCAGAATGATCCCGACCAGTAAAGCCAAAATAGTTCTTTTCATGACAACCTCCTCATCAATCGGCTGATTGAAATTGAACTTTGAGCGCGGCCATGACCGCCACTGGATCGGGAGGTTATTCGTTTATGTATCGCCGATTGTGTGACTTGCTTATAGGAATAATCCAGCGATTGAGTAGCGGTTGTCACCGCGCCGTCCAGTGTAACAGATGGGGCGGTCCCTTGGCGTATCGAACGCAACGATATTCATATTCGTTGCCTTTCCGCGAATTCTGCGCCGGATCGTGAACAGCGTTGATAATCGATGGCCCCGACTCGGATCACCATTGATTTCTGAAGAGCACGGTTTGCGACCACCGCCAGACACGGAGGCCAATCACTCGTTTGTCGCCGACGGCGTGGGTCAGGGTACATACCTGC
>JARRMH010000267.1:0-652 GCA_037386205.1 Woeseiaceae bacterium
ACGGTCCTTGATCGAGCCGAACGGGTTCATGCCCTCGAGTTTGACGAGCAGCTCGAAACCGGCATGCGGATTGAAACGAGGGCCGAGCCGGACGATCGGCGTCGGGTTGTCCGGACCGGGAACGAGATCCACGACGCTGTCGAGAATCTCCTCGTCGCCGGAAAACAGGGTTTCCACGTTGGCATTCATTTAAAGGCCGAGTCTATACAGAGGGCCCCGGCAGACAAGCAGGCGGCGAGATGCTTTGGTTATGGAGATATTCCTGAATTGAATAAGTGCGACTGTCCCGACTTCCATGCGATTGAGTGGCCCGGCGTCTCTCTCAACGGCATCCCCGGCCGCAAGGATGACAGCATTTATCGGCGGGAGAACCGGAGGCCCTGGTGCACTTCAGGCGGCGAGACCCGCCGCATGTCCCGATGCCCAGGCCCACTGGAAGTTGAAACCGCCGAGGTGCCCCGTGACGTCGACGACCTCACCGATGAAGTAGAGCCCGGGGACCTTCTTCGATTCCAGCGTCTTTGACGACAGTTCCGCGGTGTCGACGCCCCCGAGCGTGACTTCGGCGGTCCGATAGCCCTCCGTCGCTGCCGGCCGCACTATCCAGTTCCCGATCTGTCGACCGATCGCCTGCAACTCGTCATCGCTCCAC
>JARRMH010000267.1:708-4854 GCA_037386205.1 Woeseiaceae bacterium
ACTGGCCGAGCGCATTCCCGGCCTGGTCGGGCCAGAGCAAGTCCTGTAACGCAATAACGAGTTTGCGTGGCAGGTGCCGTGCCAGCACCGTCCGCGGCAATCCGGCCGGCTGCGTCTCTTTCGCTGCCATCAACAGTTGCGCGGCATCCGTGTCGGGCAACAGGTCGATTGAAACCTCATTGCCGGGGGTCCAGTAGCTCGATACCTGCAGAATAGCCGGTCCGCTCAGGCCACGGTGTGTAAACAGAATGTCTTCGGTGAAGGATGTTCCGTTCGTCGTGACAACGGCAGCGGTACTTACACCGGAGAGTCGTTCGGTCATCGCGTGCATTGCACCGCTGAAAGTAAACGGTACCAGTGCTGCACGCGTACCGTGGACGTGCAGGCCGAATTGCCGCGCAAGATCGTAACCGAGCCCGGATGCTCCCATCTTCGGAATCGAGAGGCCTCCCGTTGCCACGACCAGGTGCTCCCCCGAAAATCGTCCTTTGTCCGAGGTGACCGCAAAATCGCCGTTGCGCATGACAGCGTCAAGCTCGCATTCGATTACGATCCGGACTCCCGCAGCCTCGCATTCCCGCAACAGCATCGCGACGATGTCTTTCGATGAGCGATCGCAGAACAACTGACCGGCCTTTTTTTCATGCCAGGGAATCCCGTGCCGGTCGACCAGGGCGATGAAATCGTGTTGCGTGTAGCGGGCGAGGGCGGATTTGCAGAAATGCGGGTTGTGCGAAATAAAGTTTGCCGGTTCGCACTCGAGGTTCGTGAAGTTGCAGCGACCGCCACCGGACATCAGGATTTTCTTGCCGACCCGGTTGGATTTCTCCAGAACGATTACGCTCCGTCCGCGCCCCGCAGCAGTAATGGCGCACATGAGGCCGGCGGCGCCGCCGCCGAGAACGAGGACGTCGGCATGGTTCATACCGCGAGGATAGCAGTCGCTTCAGGGTCGAACGAGACCTGCGTCGGCATCCTCTTGCAGGCGCCGCATGCGCTCTACCAGCGATAGCCGGGACTTTTCCTCATCGAACACGATCTTGGTCGTGGTGTCGCCGTTCTTCTGGATCGACTTCACGAAGCTATGCAGATGGTGCATGTCGGTGGCAATGACATCGAGGCTGAGCAGGCCGTCGCCCGCGATGACCGCAACGCTGAGCACCTCGGGACGCTCGAGAAGTTTCGGTTTGATGGCCGAGGTCGTAACGCCGTTGGTTGCGATTTCGACATTCGCCCGGACCTTGAACCCGATCAGCTCATAGTTGAGCACGTCCGCCGACTTGCTCAGGACTTTCATTCTTTTCAGCGCGCCAATGCGACGCGAAACCGCCGTTCTCGACAAGTGCACTTGCCTGGCAAGTTCCACGGTCGTCAGGCGCGTGTTTGCTGACAGCGCCGATAGGATCGCCAGGTCATATCTGTCCAGTCCCGCACCATGCTTCTTCATCCCCACAGTCTCCCCTTGCGGAAATCCGCAACTGCTTTTGTTCTGACCAGCAGAAACATCAACTGGTTCCTTTTTGATGCATGAAATCGGCAACGTGTTGCAATGCGCACGATTCGCAACAAAAGTGCGGCGCAAACGCACGCATCGCAACAATCAAATTCGCAGTCGATGCATCTTATATATAGAGAGCGCGATGTTTTTGTGGAGGGGTTAGAGATGCAAGGTGAATTGAAGCAGGTTGCAGACTTGGCGCTATTCGCCAAGATTGTACAAACCGGTGGTATTTCCAAGTGTGCCGCCGATCTCGGCATGGAACGAACCACGATCAGCCGCAGGCTCGGTGCGCTCGAACGCCAGCTTGGCGTCAAGTTGCTGGACAGGACGCCAAAGCATATTGCCGTAACCGAAGCGGGACGCCGATGCCTGGAACAGTGCGAGCAGTTGCTGGAGTTCGCACAGAATGCGCAATCGCTGGCTACCGTTGGTGCTGCGGTGGCCGACGCATCGCCCATCATCGTCGGTGCGCCGGCGGATATTATCGATCGTTACCTCGAATCACCGCTCGGCACCTACGCAGATGAGAATCCCCGGGTGCGCGTCGAGTGCCAGCCGGTCAGCCTCTGGACCGAGCAGGCAGTGGAGTCGGTCGATATCGGCATTGCGCTTTCACCTGTAACTGTCTCCGGCGCATGGCTGAACACTGCAACTCAGCTGCCCCAGTCCGTGTTCGGCACGCCGGAATACGTGGCGGCCCACGACACCGTTGACTCACCGTTCGATCTCGAGAAACACGATTGCATAGTTGAAAGCGGAAATGGAGACCGGCATTCGTGGCGGTTCGGCAGCGAAGAAAAAGTCACGACTGTTACCATTCGGCCGAAATACATCGTGTCCGGGTTGCTGGAAGCGCGCGAGGCCGTGCTTGCGGGCCTCGGCGTAAGCCGCTTGCCATACTACCTGTGCAGGACGTACCTGCGTTCCGGCAGGCTGGTCGACCTGACTCCCGAACTGGAGTCCGCGGGACGGGACGTCATCATGATCAGTCCCCGCGTCCGGCAACGCAAAACCGGCACGGCTGCTCTGCGGATGTTTCTTGAGGCAGCGTTCCGGCAACAGGCGAATACCTAACCTGCGCAAAATCCTGTTGCGCTGAAACCACGTGTGGCGATTATGTGGCGATGCATAATCGCCGTACTTTTCCTGCCACATAATCAGAGCTGCTCGATTCGATGCCGGTAATCACGAATTCGAGTTGCTTTGGGGCACCGACCAGCAGCCGCCAATGCTGCCGCAATTCACGCAGTTTGGTAATACCGGTGCGAACGCGGTAACCGAGGCCTGCGATACGGTCGGCTCAGTTCCGGTACGCGGGCGGACCGTCGTTTTGCAGGTAGCGGTCGCGCAGCAGCGTCTGGCGACTGACCATCGGGATCTGAACGCCGTTGATATAAACCTGTTCGGGATAATTCATCAGCTCGAGCGGGTCGCCCGGCCAGATGACGACATCGGCGGCCTTGCCGACTTCGAGGCTGCCGGCGACGGCACCGACCCCGTAAATCTCGGCCGGCGTCAGCGTTATCGATCGCAATGCTGCATCCCAGTCGAGGCCGTGTGCAACCGCATTTCCGGCTGCCTGCGTGATGTTGCGGGCATTGTGTGAATCAGCGTCCCCGATCGCCACTTTCACGCCGGCATCAAGCAGGATCGAGGCCGAGCCGAAGCGCGCATTGAGCTGGTCGAAGTTGCCGGGCAGATTCGCCATTGGATCGATGACCACGGCGATGTCGGATGCAGCCAGCTCGTCAGCCACCATCCAGGCCTCGGTACCGCCCTGTATGATCGCCTTCAGTCCGTACTCGTCGACGAGCTCGATGAGTACCTCGATATCGCTGGCCCGATGGATGCGCACGATCAACGGCGTGTTGCCGTTGATCACGCCCTGCAGTGCCTCGAGGTCGGCGACACCGTGTGTGTACTCGCGCCGCATGCCCCGTTCGAAGTCGCTGCGGTGCTCGCGATAGTCGACCGCTTCGTCAAGCGCGTTGCGCAAAATCAGCCAGGCGGCCGTGCGCGAGCCGCCCGCAAACTGGCTTCCGGATTCGCCGAGCGCCACGACCATGGCGGCACCACGCCGGTCGAGTACATCATCGTCGCCGAGATTTACGACCGCGCCGAGACCGGCGAGGATATGTCCCGCGCCGCTGTCGTCCGGATAAGCGGGCGTTGGCGCCACAACGGCGCGGGTAATGCCCTCGATACGATTGATCGCGATCAGCGAGGAACGCGGATTGTAAGCATCGGCTACATCGAAACCGGCCGTGAACCGCTCGCCGCGCTGGCCGCTGTCGGCCGGACCGGCGGACAGGCTCCCCTCGACGAGACCGAGCTCGCTGATCGGCGCGAACAGGCCGGGTGTGACGACCTTGCCGATTGCATCGACGGTGTTTGCGTCTGCGGGTACATCGACATCCGTGCCGACGGCCGCGATTCGGCCATCGATGATCAGCACGGTGCCGCTTTCGATGGTGCCCTGCGGACCGACGGTTTGAACTTTGCCACCGACGATTGCGGTGGTGTCGGCGAAGGCGGGCAATGCGAAGACAGCGCAGGCGAATGCAGTAATGATACGACTCATCGGGCACCTCCGGCAGCAGCCGTGGTACCGAGCGTGAAATCGGTAACGGGGTTGATGTCGTCGT
>JARRMH010000268.1:0-4133 GCA_037386205.1 Woeseiaceae bacterium
CGGCACGGCGCCGCTGGTGGGAAACCGCCATGTTGCTGGTTTTTGTCGCGATCATGTTCGTGACCAGCCTCGGGGTAGTACTGATCGACCGCAACCGGCTCGGCCTTCACGATGGCCTCGCCGTGCCGCTGATCCTCGAGGGCACGAGCCATCTGGCCGTGCTGCTGGTCTTCCCGTTCGTACTGTGGTTCGACCGGCATTTCCCGCTCGGAGGCGAAAAATGGCCGCGCAACCTCGTCGCCCATGTCCTGTTCAGCGTCGCTTTCTCTCTCGCCCACGTGGCCATCATGTACTGGATGCGCGTGGTTCTATTCCAGGCGACGTTCGGGGAGCGCTATTACTGGGAGAACTGGATCGGCGAATTCGGTTACGAATACCTGAAAGATTTCCGGGCCTACATGCTCATACTAGTCCTCATCTACCTGTACCGCTTCGTGCTGCGCCGACTACAGGGTGAAGCCGGATTCCTGGCCGAAGAGGACGAACCAGCGGCCCCGACTTCGGACCGCTTCCTGGTCAAGAAACTGGGACGCGAGTTCCTGGTGCGCGTCGACGACATCGACTGGATCGAGTCCTGCGGCAATTACGTGAACCTGCACGTCGCGCAACGCGTCTACCCGTTGCGCGAGACCATGACCCGCATCGACGAGCGCCTGCAGCCCATGGGGTTCCAGAGGGTCCATCGCAGCGCGATCGTCAATCTCGATCGCATCGCCGAAATTACGGCATTCGACTCCGGCGATGGTGAGGCTCGCCTCCGCAGCGACGTGACCGTGCCGGTCAGCCGCCGCTATCGGCAGGACCTGCGGGAGCGGCTGGCATGAGCAGCGGATGCCGCGGCATGGCGTCCCAGTATTCGAGCAGGTTCATCTTGTCGAGAAACGCGCGCCAGCGCGGGTCCTCGTGCAAAGGCGCCAGGAAATGGTCGACGAGCAGATAAGTCAGGCCGCCGTCGCGGTTTTCGTAACTGATTTCGAGCCACTCGAACGCCTTATCCACGTCGCCATGAATCGCATAGATCTCGGCAAACTGGTAACCGAACGGCACGCCCATATTCTCGATGCTCCACTGTAGAGCCGCCTCCGCCTCGGCCTCTCGCCCGGCCGGAGCGTGGGTAAAGGCAATAAGCATCGTCCTGCGGTCTTCGTTTTGGGGGCCGGACAGGATCGCCGAGTCAGCCATCGCCGCCGCTTCCGCAAAACGTCCCTGCATCATCAGGACCTGCGCGGCATCGCCGGGCCAGACATCAGCCCCGTTAATCGCCTCGTTCTTCCGATACAACGCGAGGGCACGTTCCCAGTTGCCCGCATACCAATATGAATTGCTCGCCACTTCGAGCTCGATCTTGCTGAGCGGGTCCAGCGCCAGCGCTTGTTCGGCGTAGTCGATCATCTTGTCGTACTCGCCGAAGACCTGGTGCAGGCGAGATGCCTCGGTAAGTACCCGCGGGTCTTTCGGCCCTTCCTCGAGTGCCCGGTCGATTAACTGCCTGGATACCTGCCAGTCCCAGTCGTAGCTCAGACTGAAATGTGCAAGCCAGGCCCAGCTCACCGCCAGGGTCGGGTCGATCTCGACCGCACGTTGCGCCCACTCGCGAGCAAGTTCCGTACCCTCATGCAGGTCATAGAGCCCGAAGTTGGCCATTTCCCGCATCGCTCGAGCGCGACCGTACCAGGCCGGCGCATAGCCGGGGTCAATGTCCAGGGCCTTTTCGAACGCCTCCAGCCCCTTCGGCCAGGTTGACGGCAGATCCCGTTCCAGGAAATGTTGACCTTCGAGGTACAGGGTGTATGCATCGGTGCTGGTGGTTCGTACCGTGGGCGCCTCGCCAAGCAGCGTCACCTGCAGAACGTCCACGACTTCCCTCGCGATCTCGTCCTGAATCGCGAAGATATCATCGAGTTCGCGGTCGTAGGTTTCGGACCAGACATGCCGATCGGTGCCTGCATCGATCAGCTGCGCCGTGATGCGCACCTTGGTGCCCGACTTGCGGACGCTGCCCTCGAGTACGTGCTCGACGTTAAGCTGTTGGGCCACGGTCGGGATGTCGTCTTCCCTGCCCTTGAACTGGAATGCCGAGGTACGCGAGGTAACCTGCAGCTCCGGAATCTTGGCCAGCAGATTCAGCAACTCCTCGGTGATACCGTCGGCAAAGAACTCGTTGCTCGCATCGTCCGACATGTTGGTGAACGGCAAGACGGCGATGGACGGCTCGCCCGTCGTCAGTTGCTCTTCATGCTCGTGCTCGAACGCAAACTTGTCGAGGCCGAGATAGATCACCGCAACGAGAAGCAGCCCGATGATCGTGTAATTGAGCTTCTGCCCGGTCTCCCCGGTAATCGACTGGCCTCGATCGACTTCCTTCTCGCGCTTCAGGCCTTCCGGCGTCAGCTCGAATGCCCAGGCGAAGATCAGCACGAGAGGGAACCCGAGTATCAGCACGAACACCACGCCGGACTGAAACCATCCGGGCAGGCGTAGCGCCGGGCCGAGCGTGTCGGCGACCTGCAACAGCAGCCACGCGACGATCACGTAGGCGATGCCCACGCGAAAGACGTTGCGGCGGCGCAGTTCGTTGAAGATGTTCACATCAATTCGTCACATTCGAAGTCGTCCTTGCCGACCGGCCGGCAATGATCGGGGAACCCGCGCTCCTGCCAGTACGCCAGGAAATGAGCATCCTTGACGAATCGATTAAAATAATCAGTCTGCCGAAACTCCTCCGCGGGAGGCGACCAGATGTACAGCGCGTTGACGAACTTGTTGTCGAGAAACTCCTGGTATTTTCCGAAGGGCAGCAACATGACACCCATATCCGACAACCTCAGCCCGCTGTGCGTGCTGCGTTCCCAGTCCTTCAGCCGTGCGTAGCCGATCTCGTGATCGTCCTCGGGGTTCTGGATCGCCGCTATCCACTCGGCAACCGGGAACGTCGAGTCGCCAACCTTCAGATGTGCCAGGACCGTCGCCAGCAACGTCTGCCCGTGCAGCGCATAGTGAGGAATGAAAATCTCGCTCATCGAGTGAAAGTTCGCATCCAGCGTCGGTTCGAACTCTTGTAATGCGTCTTCGGTGCGATTCTGCGATAGCAGGGTCGCTGCCAGGTGATGTTTGCAGTTCAGGTACCCCGAATCGATATCGATGCAGTTGCGCAGAAATCTTTCGCCTTCGCCGAAGAAACCGAGCTCGTGCATCAGGATCCCGTACCAGAGCCATCCCGTCGCGTTCTTGGGATCGAGCTCGACTGCCTGCCGATAGAAATCTTCGGCGACAAGATGGTCGAGATTCTCACTGGTCTCGTACAGTCCGAGCACCGCGTACGGCATGGAAAGTGACGGGTCGATCGACAACGCTTTTCGCGCGGCCTCCACGGCACACGGCGCGTGGTCGACTCCGTCGTCCCAGACCCAGTCGTCCGTGACGATTTCCACTGCGGCCAGGCCTTCCCAGGCGCGGGCAAACCCGGGATCGAGCTCCACTGCTCGCCGGAACAGGTCGATACTGCCGAGCAGGTCTTCTCTCCGGATGAATTTCTCACGCGCCTCAAGATAGAGGGCATAGGCGTCCATATTGGTCGTCGATGCGGTCACGTCGACGGCCGACCCATCGAGCAAACCGAATTCGACTTTCAGGGCAGCGACGATCGCGCTGCCGATTTCGTCCTGGATCGCGAAAATATCCTCGAGTTCGCGATCGAAGTTTTCCGACCACAGGTGCCTGTCCGTCGTCGCATCGATCAGCTGCGCCGTGATGCGAATGCGGTCGCCGGACTTGCGGACACTGCCCTCGAGCACATGGGCGACGCCGAGCGTCGACGCAATCTCGGGGATGCCCAGGCTGGTGTCCCGAAACGCGAACGCCGACGTTCTCGATGCCACGCGCAGGCCGTCGATGCGCACGAGCAGGTTCAGGAGTTCCTCGGACAAGCCGTCGGTGAAGAACTGCTGGTCGCCCGCCTCGCTCAGGTCGGCGAACGGCAGGACGGCGATCGAATTGCGGGGCACATTACCTGCTGTTTCGCCGGTCGCGGCGAGAGGTTCGGCCGGTGGCGCCGTTTCCGGATGCAGGCGATCGACAATCATCCCGCCAATTGCGAGTACCAGCAGCACGACGATCACGGTGTTGATCTTCTT